>NZ_SOGU01000035.1:0-154487 GCF_004403275.1 Cryobacterium sp. TMT4-10 | reverse complement strand
GACGTGCTCGAGGCCGGCTCGGCGGCCGGTGTCGCGGCGGCCGGCGCTGCGGCGCTCGGCGCCTCGGCAGCCGCGGCGGTCAGTGCGGTCTCGGCGCCGGCTGCGGGGGCGCCGGTTGCGGCAGCCGCTCCGTTCGCGGTCTGGTGGTAGCTCTCGAGGACGGGCCACCAGGACTCGTCCACCAGGTTCTTGTCGACGAGGTACCGCTCGTACAACTCATCGACGAGCCACTCGTTCGCTCCGAATTCACCCGACCTGGTCTCGTCGGATCCACTACCGGTCAACTGGCTTGACACAGCCGGTTCCCACTCTCTACGTTGATTTTGAATGTACCGGGCGCACACGAAGGCCCGGATCGGTCTGCCCATTCAGCCTAATCCCATCGGGCATGGCTGCGGGCATCCGCGCGGGGCGCTAGCGTTATTTCCATGCAGTTCTATGGAGCGGTTCCCAGCCACGACCTCACGTATTCGGACGTTTTCCTGGTGCCGAGCCAGTCGGCGGTCACCAGCCGCCTCGATGTCTCCCTCGCTCCGGGCGACGGCACCGGCGCCACGATCCCGATCGTCTCCGCGAACATGAACTCGGTCACCGGGCACCGCCTCGCGGCTTCCCTGGCACGCCGCGGCGGCCTGGGAGTGCTGCCGCAGGACATGCACCTGCAGGACCTCGACGCTGCCATCCGCTGGGTGAAGGCCCAGTCGACCCGGTTCGACACCCCCTTCGTGTTCGGTCCGGACGACACCGTGGCGCTGGCGCTGCGCCAGGTGCCGCCGGTCGCCGGCCAGGGGCTGGTCATCAACGACCGGGACGACACCTACCTGGGCTGCATCGACGCGTCCCGCCTGGCCACGGCCCTGCCCGACGCGCTGCTCGGCGACCTGCTGCACGGCAACCTCACCTCCCTCGACGCCGACGATATCGAGGGCCCGCGCCGCGCCTTCGACGTGATGACCGACGCCGATCTCGACTTCGCCACCGTGCTGCACCACGGCGCCATCATCGGCACGCTCAGCCGCAAGAGCGCGCTGCGTTCCACGCTCTACCAGCCCGCGCTGGACGCCCACGGACGCCTCCGGGTCGCCGCCGCGGTCGGCATCAACGGCGACATAGCGGCCAAGGCGATCGCCCTCGTCGCCGCCGGGGTCGACGTGCTCGTGATCGACACCGCGCACGGCCACCAGGACGGCATGCTGCGGGCGATCAAGATCGTCGCGGATCTCGGACTGGGGATCCCGATCGTGGCCGGCAACGTCGTGACGGCGGATGCCGTCGGCGACCTGGTCGGAGCCGGCGCCACCATCGTGAAGGTCGGTGTGGGCCCAGGCGCCATGTGCACCACCCGGATGATGACGGCCGTGGGCCGGCCCCAGTTCTCCGCCGTGCTGGAGAGCGCGGTCGCCGCGCGCGAGCTCGGCGCGCGCGTCTGGGCCGACGGCGGGGTGCGCTACCCGCGTGACGTGGCGCTCGCGCTCGCCGCGGGCGCGGCATCCGTGATGATCGGCTCGTGGTTCGCCGGAACGATCGAGGCGCCCGGCGCCCTGGACCGGGATGCGGCCGGCGGCCTCTACAAGGAAAGCTGGGGGATGGCATCCACCAAGGCCGTACGCGAGCGCTTCGACCGCCTGGACGCGTACGACCTGGCCCGCAAGACCCTGTTCGCCGAGGGCATCTCCAGCTCGAAGATCTACCTGGACCCGCTGCGGCCCTCGGTCGAGGATCTGCTCGACATGATCACCTCCGGGCTGCGCAGCTCGTTCACCTACGCCGGTGCGACCAACGTGGAGGAGTTCCACGCCCGTTCGCGGGTCGGCATCCAGTCGGCCGCGGGCTACGAGGAGGGCAAGGCGCTGCCCGTCTCCTGGTGAGCCCTGGTGGGCCCGGCTGGTGAGCCCTGCTGGTGAGCCCGGCCGCGAGCGTCGGCTGCGCGCAGTAGACTTAGCGGAATAATGGACGACCCCCCTCCTGCGAATTCGCCCAGCCACTGTTCTCGTCACTCGAACGGTCACTCGCCCCTGATCACGATCCTGATCCCGTTCGGCGGTGGCCATGTTTGAGTGGCTCATGCTCGGCGCGGGGCTCCTCCTCACGGTCGGCACCGGCCTGTTCGTCGCGAGCGAGTTCGCCCTGGTCAACCTGGACCGGTCGGAGCTCGAAGCCCGCCGCGACCGCGGGGAGACCCGTCTCGGCCTGACGATCTCGGCCCTGAAGATCACCTCCACGCACCTGTCCAGCGCCCAGCTCGGCATCACGCTCACCACCCTGCTCACCGGTTACACGATGGAGCCGGCCCTGAGCGCCCTGCTCTCCCCGCCCCTGACGGCCCTGGGCCTGTCGGCGGCGGTCGTCCCGGTGGTCGCGGTCACCACCGCGGTCGTCCTGGCGACGCTGGCGTCGATGATCATCGGCGAACTGGTTCCGAAGAACTTCGCCCTCGCGCTGCCGGTCCAGACCGCGAAACTGGTCATCCCGTTCCAGACGCTGTTCACGACCGTGTTCAAGCCCGCGGTCGTCGTGCTCAACGGCAGCGCCAACGGCGTGCTGCGCTCCATCGGAATCGAGCCGAAGGAGGAACTCTCCGGCGCCCGCACCGCCGAGGAGCTCTCCTCCCTGCTGCGCCGCTCGGCCAGCGCCGGGATGCTCGAGAAAGACACCGCGACGCTGCTGCACCGCACCCTGCTGTTCTCCGGGCACACGGCGTCGGACGTGATGACGCCCCGTCCGCGCGTGGCCAGCGTGCAGCGCACCGACTCAGCCCAGGCGGTGATCGACCTCACCCGCCGCACCGGGTACTCCCGTTTCCCCGTCGTCGA
Source organism: Cryobacterium sp. TMT4-10 (assembly GCF_004403275.1). Taxonomy (NCBI): domain Bacteria; kingdom Bacillati; phylum Actinomycetota; class Actinomycetes; order Micrococcales; family Microbacteriaceae; genus Cryobacterium; species Cryobacterium sp. TMT4-10. The sequence continues at coordinate 151,674 of NZ_SOGU01000035.1, read as the reverse complement.
CGAGGGCGTCGACGACATCGTCGGGATCGTGCACGTGAAGCAGGCGGTGGCCGTGCCCCGGCACCGCCGGGCGGATGTCCCGGTGTCGGCCCTCCAATCGGAGGCCATTCGCGTGCCGGAGACCATGAAACTCGACGGGCTGCTGGTCGAGCTGCGTGCCCGCGGCTACCAGATGGCGATCGTCGTCGACGAGTACGGCGGCACGGCCGGCGTGGCCACCCTGGAGGACCTGGTCGAGGAACTCGTCGGGGAGGTCGCCGACGAACACGACCGCGCCAGGGCCGGCGTGGTGCTGTCCCCGACCTCGCTGACCTTCCCCGGCATGCTCCGGCCGGACGAGCTGTTGGAACGCACCGGCGTCGCCGTGCCGGAGGACGGGCCGTACGAAACGGTGGCCGGGTTCGTGATGAGCGAGCTGGGACGCCTGCCCGTGGTCGGCGACACCGTGCGCCTCGACGCCGGAGAGCTATCGGTGGAACGGCTGGACGGCCGGCGCATCGACCGGCTCCGGTTCACCCCCGACACGCCGGCTACGGACGAGGCGGGCACAGACGAATCAGCGGCACGGAAACAGGGCGGGGTGAGTAATCATGAGTGACTGGATGGGACTCGTCTGGCTGGTCGTGCTCCTCGCCGGCAACGCCTTCTTCGTCGCGGCCGAATTCGCGGTCATCTCCGCGCGCCGGTCCCAGATCGAACCGCTGGCCGAGGCCGGCAAGATCAGGGCCATCACGGCCCTCTGGGCGATGGAACACGCCACACTGATGCTGGCCACCACGCAGCTCGGCATCACGGTGTGCTCGCTGCTGATCCTGAACGTCTCCGAGCCGGCCATCCACCACATGCTCGAGATCCCCCTCGGCGCGACCGAGCTGCCGGAGGAGGCGATCACCGCCATCGCGTTCGCCATCACCCTGCTGCTGGTCTCCTACCTGCACGTCGTGTTCGGGGAGATGGTGCCCAAGAACCTGTCGTTCTCCATCCCCGACAAGGCCGTCCTCATCCTCGCGCCGCCGCTGGTGTTCTTCGGCCGCCTGGTCAAGCCCGTGATCGTGGTGCTCAACGCCACGGCCAACGTGGTGCTTCGGGTCTTCGGGGTTCAGCCCAAGGAGGAGGCGACGAGCACCTACACGCTGGACGAGGTGGCCACGATCGTCAGCCAGTCGACCCGGGAGGGCGTGTTGAGGGACGGCACCGGGGCGCTCAGCGCGACCTTCGAATTCACCACCCGCAAGGTGAAGGATGTCGCCGTGCCCCTGGCCGGCCTGATCAGTCTGCCGGAGACGGCCACCCCCGCCGACGTGGAGCGGGCCGTCACCAAGCACGGCTTCTCCCGTTACGTGATCGTCACCGACGGCGGCGAACCGACCGGGTACGTGCACCTCAAGGACGTCATCGACCTGGACGGGGACGCCGCGACCCAGGCCGGGCAGGGCAGTTACCAGGAGCCCATCCCGGGCAAGCGCATCCGTCAGCTGGTGTCGATCTTCGAGGACACCGACCTGGAGGACGCCCTCGCCACCATGCGGCGTTCAGGCGCGCACCTGGCCCGCTCGTTCACCGCCGTCGGCGCCACGAAGGGCGTGCTGTTCCTGGAGGACATCATCGAGGAGCTCGTCGGCGAGGTTCAGGATGCGACCCGCCGGCTCTGACCGGCGTCGACGGCCGCCGCTCAAGCGGCGGGCCACCGGGCCCGCAGGTACTGCGGCGGCCAGTAGTCGAGGCTGACCCCGAGCTCGTGCGCGGCCCGCAGCGGGAAGTGCGGGTCGCGCAGCAGCTCCCGGCCCAGCATGACCGCATCGGCCTGGCCGGACGCGAGGATCTGCTCCGCCTGTGCCGGTTCCGTGATCAGGCCCACCGCGCTGACCGGGACATCCGCCTCGGCCTTCACCTTGCGGGCGAGGGGCACCTGGTAGCCGGGGCCGAGCGGGATCCGCACCCCGGTCACGTTGCCGCCGGAGGAGATGTCGAAGAAGTCGGCTCCGGCGTCGGCGGCCCAGCGGGCGACCGCGGCGGTCTCGTCTTCGTTCCACCCGCCCGGCGCATAGTCGGTGGCGGAGAACCGCACGAACAGGGGCACGTCCTCGCCGATCGCCGCGCGCACGGCGGCCACCACGGCCAGCAGCAGCCGAGCCCGATTCGCCAGCGGCCCGCCGAACTCGTCGGTGCGACGGTTGCTCAGCGGCGACAGGAACTGGTGCAGCAGGTAGCCGTGCGCGGCGTGGATCTCGACCACGTCGAACCCGGCGCCCACCGCCCGGCGCGCGGCTGCGGCGAAGTCGCCGATGACGGCACGGATGCCCGCGGCGTCCAGGGCGGCGGGCGCGGCGTAACCCGGGAACGGCAGGTCGGAGGCCGACACGGTCTGCCAGCCGCCGGCATCCGTGGGCACCGTGCCCTGCCGGTCGCTGCCCCACGCCGGCCAGACGGACGCCTTGCGGCCCGCGTGCGCCAGCTGGATGCCGGCCTTCGCCCCCTGGGCGTGCAGGAACCGGACGATCCGGGACCAGGCGGCCGCCTGCTCGTCGTTCCACAGGCCGGTGTCGCGGTCGGTGATGCGGCCCTCGGGGCTGATGGCACTCGCCTCGGCGATGACCAGGCCGGCGCCGCCCGCGGCGATGGCCCCGAGGTGCACCAGGTGCCAGTCCCGGGGCACGCCGTCCTTCTCCTCGATCGAGTACTGGCACATGGGCGCGGCCCAGATCCGGTTGCGGATGGTGACGCCCCGCAGGGTGAGCGGTTCGAACAGGGCGGCAGCGGCCACGAAATCCCCCAGAGTCGGTTGGGGTCGGCAGCAGGACCGACCCGCAGTGCTCAAAACAACCTATCGTGAGTGCATGAGCGAACCGCGGGGATGGCTGGAATGGGACGCCGAGCAGGCGGGCGACTGGATCGCGGTGCCGCGGGCGACGGATGACAAGTACACCCGCGGGGTGCTCGGCGTGCTGACCGGCGGTCACGACTATCCGGGCGCGGCGGTGCTCGGGGTCGAAGCGGCCATGCGCACCGGCGTCGGCATGGTGCGCTACCTGGGCCCGCCCCGCGCCGCCGACTTCGTGCTGGCGCGCCGGCCGGAGGTCGTCACGGTTCCCGGCCGGGTGCAGGCCTGGCTGCTGGGGTCGGGGATGAACGCCGACCAGCGGGATGAGCAGACCACGGCCGCGCTGCGGGCGGCGCTCGCCGAGGGACTGCCGACGGTGTGCGACGCCGGCGCCCTGGACCTGGCTCGGGGGTGGCAGGCCGGGCCGCTGGTGATCACCCCGCACTACCGGGAACTGGCCCGGCTCCTGTCCCAGGACGGGATGCAGGTGACCGGCGCCCAGGTGGCCGCCGACCCGGGGGACTGGGCGACGCGTGCCGCCGCCGAGCTCGGCGTCACCGTGTTGCTCAAGGGGTCCGTCACCCGAGTCGTGTCCCCGTCCGGCCCCCGGCTGACGGTGTCGCGCTCGCCGGTCTGGCTGGCGACGGCCGGCTCCGGGGACGTGCTCGGCGGCATCATCGGCGCGCTGCTGGCCACCCACGCGGCGGCGATCCGCACGGATGCCGAGGCGCTCACCGACCTCGCCGCCACCGCTGCCCGCATCCACTCGCTCGCCGCGATCCGGGCGTCCGCCGGCGGCCCGATCACCGCACTCGACGTGGCCGAGGCCGTGCCGGCCACGGTCGCGGCCCTGCTGGGTCACACGCCGCCCCACTAGGGCGTGTCTTCTAAAGCCTGGTGAGTGTTTTTGGCAGAATTGGCGCATGTCTCGTACTGCTGTGTTGTCTGAGAGTGAGTGGGCTCGGATCGAGCCGTTGATGCCGTCATCGTCTGGTCGTCCTGGTCGCCCGTTTCAGGACCACCGGCGGGTGATGGAGGGCATCATTTACCGGTATCGGGCGGGGATTCCGTGGCGAGATCTACGCGAGACTTTTGGTCCGTGGCAGACGGTGTGGAAGCGTCATCGGCGATTCAGCGGCGATGGCACCTGGAACAGTGTTCTGGCCCGGTTGCTGGCCGAGGCCGATGCGGCGGGCAAGATCGATTGGGAGGTGTCGGTGGACTCGACGGTGAATCGGGCGCATCAACACGCGACGAATCTTCCGCGCATCACGGGGGGCTCTGTCGACTTACACGAATCTGCTGGAAGAGCCTCCTGATCATGCCATTGGCCGGTCCCGCGGTGGTTTGACCACCAAGATCCACCAGCTTTGCGACGGAAAGATGCGCCCGCTCGTGGTCTTTCTGGGCACCGGGCAAGGCGGCGATTCGCCCATGCTCCCGGAGATCATGGCTTCGCTCAGCGTCGACCGGATCGGACCCGGACGAGCCCGCACCCGACCCGACCGGGTGCTGGCGGACAAGGCCTACTCGGCCAAAGCGCACCGGGCCATGCTGCGAAAACGGGGCATCCAGGTCGTCATTCCAGAACGCTCCGACCAGGTCGCGAACCGGAAACGCCGCGGACGAAACGGTGGCCGCCCAGTCGACCTCGACAAAGAAGCCTACAAACGCCGCAACGTCATCGAACGCTCATTCAACACCCTCAAACAGTGGTGCGGACTCGCCACCCGTTACGACAAACTCGCCCTCACCTACCGGGGCGGCGCTGTCCTGAGCGCCATCATCGTCTGGTTACACGAATTAGGAGACACGCCTTAGTACTACAGTCGCATTTGTGGGGTGTGACCGCGGGCTTTGTAGTGGCATTGCTGGGCGCGGTGTTGATGTTTTCGTCGCCAGAGGGAGCAGCGGATCACGTGGCAGGGGTCTGATTCCCGGTGCCAGACGATCCGTGTGATGAGGTGCCTGATTTCGGGCAGTGAGAGCCTTACCAACTGGTCGGAGCCTGGATGTGGGCCCCTTTTTTTGAGCGGATGACGCTGAGGAAGGCGTGGGCGAACATGGAGAGGGTGATGTGCCGGTACCAGCCGCCATATTGCCGCACCTGGTAGTGGTCGAGCCCGGTTTCGCCTTTGGAGGTTTGGAAGGTTTCCTCGATGGCCCAGCGGGCCCCGGCGACCCGGGCCAGCTCGATCAGGGTGACGTTCTCGGGTGTGTGGCAGATGAAGTAGGCCAGGTCGGTGGGGTCGTTCAGAGAGCGACGGGCCAGCAGCCAGTGTTCCCCTGTCTCGGCGGGGCCGTTGATGCGGATCCTGGCCCAAGAGTAGAGCCGTTCGCCCTTGGTCCCGGTGCCGGCGGTGCGGGTGCGCCAGGCCCTCCCGTCCAGGGCGGCGAAGAGTTGATCGGCCCGCCCTTCGGCGCCCAATGAACCCGGGGTCGGGGTGATGGCGCGCTGGTTCATGGGCACGGCCATCACGTAATGCATGCCGCGGGCCCCCAGCCGGCGGCGCAGCTCGGCGTGTTGGCCGTAGACGGCATCCCCGGTGGTCCATTCGGCCTCGATGCCGGCGTCCAGGGCGCGCTCAATCATCTCGGCGGCCAGCACGGGCTTGGTGGCCATCACCCGGTCCTCGGGGATTCCCGCCCGCTTGCACCGCTCGGAGTCGTCGATCCAGGCTTTGGGCAGGTACAGCTCCCGGTCCAGGAAGGTCCGCCCGGCCGGGGACGCGTAGGTGAGGAACACCCCGATCTGGCAGTTTTCCACCCGCCCGGCGGTGCCCGAATACTGGCGGGCCACCCCGGCCGACGCCGTCCCCTTTTTCAGGAATCCGGTCTCGTCAATCGCCAAAATCCCCTTGGGGTCGCCCAGATGCTTTTTCACGTAGCCGAACAAGGCATCGCGCACGGTATCCGGGTCCCAATCCGTGGTCGAGAGCAGCCGCTGCATCCCATCAGGGGTGCCATGGCCGGCCCGCTCGGACAAGGTCCAGGAGTTCTTCCGCTCCTCGTCCGAGAGCAGGCCGCGAATGTAACTGACCGCGTTGTTCCGCGGTTCCGAGCGTGCAAACTCGTCCCCAATCAACCCGCGGATCTCCTCGAGGCCCTGCGCCCATTCCTGGATCTCTGCCACCCAAATATCATCGCTCACTCGTCATGATTAACAGGATTCGGGGCAAAAGTCCGATTAAAACGCCGATACAGCCAAAAATAAACGCGACTGTAGTACTAGTCCGCCCGCCTAGTCTCCCCCCGAGTCCACCCCCCGCCCGCGGTTCCCTGACGAATTCGACGGAGATTTTGCCCGAATCGGCCACAAACAGCCCGCAATCGCCGTTTTACGGGAAGATCTCCGTCGAATTGGTTCGGCGCCGGACACCGCGCTCCGGCCTCGGCGGTGTGGGACAGTGGAGGGTGCCCGAATCCACCCCAGGACCGACCGCTGCCGCCGCGACGGATGCCACGGCGCACCCCCGCGGCTGGGTGCGGCCGGCGCTGCTGTGGGCCGGTTTCGCGGCCGTGCACGCCGCGCTGGCCTGGCTCTGCTTCGCGTCGACCGGCTGGCCGCTCGGCGATGTGGAGCGGTCCTACCTCGGCTGGGCGACCGACGCGGTCACCGGCGGCGGCGTCGTCGGGATCAGCGCCCCGTTCGTCTACCCGATCCTCGCGATCCTGCCGATGCTCGCCGCCCTCGCCTTTGGCCCCGGGCTGTACTCCCTCACCTGGCTCGGCCTCGTCACACTGCTCGACGCGGTGGCCTTCGCCGTGCTGCTCGGCCCCGGCCGCGACCCCCGGGCCCGGCTCGCGGCCGCTTGGTGGCTGGGCTTCCTGCTGCTCCTCGGCCCCATTGCCGTGGGGCGGATCGACGCGATCACGGTGCCGCTGGCCATCCTCGCCGTGCTCGTGCTGCGGTCCCGCCCGGTCTGGGGCACGATGCTGCTGACGCTCGCCGCCTGGATCAAGATCTGGCCGGCCGCCGTGATCGCGGCGCTGTTCCTGGTCTCCAGGAAGCGGTGGCCGGTGGCGGCCGCCGCGGCGGGGACCAGTCTGGGCATCGTCGTGATCGCCCTGTTCCTCGGCAGCGGCCTGAACGTGTTCAGTTTCGTCAGCGAGCAGACGAACCGGGGAATCCAGATCGAGTCGCCCGTCGCCGGGCTCTGGATGTGGCAGGCCGCGCTCAAGACCCCGGGCAACTACATCTACTACGACCAGCAGATCCTGACCTACCAGGTGATCGGCACCGGCACCCAGGTCGCGATCGCCGTGATGACCCCGCTGCTGCTGGCCTGCATCGCGGCGGTGCTGCTGCTGGGCTGGCAGGCCAACGAGGCCGGGGCGTCCTGGCCCCGGCTCTTCCCGCCGCTCGTGCTGGCGCTGGTGCTGACGCTGATCCTGGTCAACAAGGTCGGCTCGCCGCAGTTCACGGCCTGGCTCGCCGCACCCGTGATCCTGGGGCTCGTGCTGCGCGGGCGCGCCTGGCGGCTGCCGGCAGTGCTGGCCCTCGCGGTCGCGGCCCTGACCCAACTCGTCTACCCTCACCTGTATGACTGGCTGATCGTGGCCGATCCGCTCCTGGTCCTGGTGCTCAGCCTGCGCAACATGCTCGAGGTGATCCTGCTCGGCTGGGCCGTGCGGGAGGTCCACGCGTCCGGGGCTCGGTCCGAGCATCCGGAGCACGATCTCGTCCCTCCCACCCCGAATCTGAAGGAGTAACCATGCTGGTTGCATTTTCCGTCGCCCCGTCCGGCTCCAGCGACTCCGGCTCCAGCGACGGCGACGGGGAGGGGTCCGTGCACGACGCGGTCGCCGCGGCCGTGCGCATCGTGCGCGACTCCGGCCTGCCGAACCACACCGACTCCATGTTCACCACGATCGAGGGCGACTGGGACGAGGTGTTCGCGGTGATCAAGGCGGCCACCGAGGCCGTCGCCGCGTGGGGGTCGCGGGTGTCCCTGGTGCTCAAGGCGGACATCCGTGGCGGGCGCACCGGGGAGCTGACCGGCAAGGTCGAGCGCCTCGAGAGGGCCCTGGCGGCCGCCACCCCGCCGCCGGCCGCGACCTCCGCCCCGTAGCGCCGAGCCGTCGAGGGAGCCCGTCGGGGGTGGCACGCCCCTTAGGCTGGAGGGATGCGCGCACCCACCAACGGGCCGGTGACCTTGTCCCCGACCCGCATCCGTTTCGCCCTGCTCGCCCTCGCCCTCGGCGGGTTCGGCATCGGATCGACGGAATTCGTGGCCATGGGCCTGCTGCCGAACCTGGCCAGGGACCTGCTTCCGGCGCTCTACGGCGCGTCACCGGATGCCGCGAACGCGCAGGCAGGCTGGCTCATCTCCGCCTACGCCCTCGGCGTGGTCGTCGGGGCCCCGACGATCGCCGCCGCGGCCGCGCGGTGGCCGCGCAAGCAGCTGCTCCTGGGACTGCTGGCCGCCTTCACCCTGAGCACGGTCGCGTCGGCGCTGTTGCCGACCTTCGGACTGGTGCTGGCGGCGCGGTTCGTCGCCGCGCTCCCGCACGGCGCTTACTTCGGGATCGCTTCGCTCGTCGCCGCGGACCTGATGGGCCCCGGCAAGCGCGCCCGCGGGGTCGCCCTCGTGCTCAGCGGGCTGACCATCGCGAACATCATCGGCGTTCCCAGCATCACCTGGCTCGGCCAGACCGCCGGCTGGCGGGCGGCCTACCTGGTCGTGGCGGCTATCTTCGCCGCCACCTTCGTGGCGGTGGCCCTGCTCGTGCCCCTGCAGGCCGGCAATCCCCACGCGACCATGCGGAGCGAGCTGCGGGCATTCGGCCGGCTGCAGGTCTGGTTCGCCCTGTCGATCGGAGCGATCGGTTTCGGCGGGCTCTTCGCCGTGTACACCTATGTGGCCCCGCTGGTGATGGAGGTCACCGGGCTCGGCGCCGGGGCGGTGCCGCTCGTGCTCGTCGTGATCGGCGTGGGCATGACGATCGGCAACCTCGTCGGCGGTGTCTTGGCCGACCGGAGCGTGCGCCGCACGATGTACGCGTTCTTCGTGCTGATGCTGCTGGCCCTGGCCGGACTCGCGCTGTCGGCCCAGTACCTGCCCGGTCTGCTGCTCGGAGTGTTCTTCGTGGGAGCCGCGGCGTCCGGGCTCTCGCCGGCGATCCAGACCCGGCTGATGGACGTCTCCCACGACAGCCAGTCGATCGCCGCGGCGCTCAACCACTCGGCGCTGAACGTCGGCAACGCCCTGGGCGCGTTCCTCGGCGGCCTCGCCGTCGCAGCCGGGTTCGGCTACGTCGCCCCGGTCTGGATCGGGTTGGGCCTGAGCGTGATCGGGCTGCTGCTCACCGTGGCCTCGTTCCTGCTGGACCGCACGCGGCGCCGCAACGGCGTGCTGCTGCCGTACGGGACCGAGGCGATCGCCGTGGTCCCGGCCCCCTGACCCCCGGCCCCCTGACCCCCGGCCCGCAGACACCCGGCCCCCTGACCCCCGGCCCGCAGACACCCGCAGCCCCGCAAACCCGCAAACCCGCAAACCCGCAGCCCCGCAGCCCCGCAGGTGCAGCCCGCAGCCCCTCGACGGAGCCCGCTTATCGCCCCCGCCCCGAGCGAATTCGACGGAGATTTTGCCCCAAACGGTGCCAAACAGGCCGAAAGAGCGTTCTTAGAGCAGAATCTCCGTCGAATTGGTTCAACGGCCGACGGATGCTCGGCCCACGCCTGCCGGGCCGGGCATCGGCGGCAGGGCGGGTGTTAGTCGCCCTGGAGCAGGATGCCGTCGTGGATTGCCTGCTTGCGCAGCGCCACCTTGGTACCCACGTCGAAGCCCGCGAGGCGGTACTTCTCGCGGATGCGCTTGAGGTAGGACTTGGCGGTCTCCTCGGAGATGCCGAGCTGGTGCGCGACGGCCTTGACCGGCTCGCCCGCGCCGTAGAGCGCCATCACCCGGCGCTCCTGAGCGCTGAGCCGGGGTGAGCCGTTGGCTCCGTTGCTCAGCGCTTCGTCCAGTTCGGCCGAGATGAAGGATTCGCCGTCGTACGCGGCCCGGATCGCCTCGACGATCATGGTCGCCTCCTCGCTCTTCACAAGGTAGCCGAGGGCGCCGGCGGCGAGGGCTTCGCGCACGAGTCCGGCCTCGGAGTAGGTGCTCATCAGAACGGTCTTGACGCCGGCCGTCTTGAGCGTCGAGATCTTCAGCGACACCGGGATGTTGTCTTTGAGGTCCAGATCGAGGAGCACGACGTCGACCGGGAACTCCGGGTGGGTCAGCAGTTCGGGCCAGGTGGTGACCGCGGCGACCATGCTGATGTCGTCCGCTGCGCCCCGGATCCATTCCGTGAGTGCGCCCAGCAGCATCCGGTGGTCGTCGACGAGGGCCAGCCGGATCGGGTTTTCCTTGCTCGGTACCGCACTGGTCATGGTGCTCGTGTTCGTCACTTCTGCCTCCTCATGCTGCTACCCCCGATTCACAGACACTAAGCATCCGCGGGATTGTCGACACTGCACTCGATCTCCACGCACAGACTTCCGTCTCGGCTGGAATCGACGTGAGGGCCTACCACACGGATAGCTTGCCACGTCTCCGGGTCTACCCGACGCCGTGGCACACCCTCGGTGGTCAATTCGATCGGAAATCGTAACTTCTGACCCGCGGTGAGGCCGTGAGCGGGCCGGATCGGTCCGAGGGAAAGCGACACGGATGCCTCAGACCGGTGCGTATCGCTGATCAGCAGCCAGATCGTGCGGAGCAGGGCGTCGCGCTGTGCCGGGTCGAGCATCCCGGCCAGGCCGGCCGGGTCGTTCAGGCTCACCGACGGGCCGAGGAACTCGGATTCGGTGATCGCGTGGTGCAGCCAGGTCTCCCGGCGGCCGCGGATCAGGTGGAGCCGGAGCTGTGTGGCCAGGGAAGCCGCGGTGGTCGATTTCGCCGGGCTGAGCGGCAGCGCCGTGCGCCCCTTCGCGACATCGTCCAGCAGTGTTTCCGCGTCGAGGTCGATCCGGGCCAGGGCCTCGGAGGCGAGCATGCCCAGGGCGAACTGCGGCTGGGACACGGTGCTCTGCACCAGTACCAGGTCGAGTTCGCGCTGGGCCATGCGGCGGAACGAGCGCACCACCGCGACGCCCAGCAGCGGCGGCAGGACCGCCAGGGCGATCGTCAGGAACTCCGGGGCGACGGTGAACGGGTCGATCTGGGTCTCGGCGAACGCCCCGGTCAGGAGCAGCAGGCCGAGCACGATCGCGGCCGTGACGACGTCCCGGCCACGCCGGACCGTGACCAGGGAGATGAGCAGGGTGCCGACGGCGGCGGCCGCCGTGGGGTACACGTTCGGTCCGGTCGCCGCCCCGACCAGGTCGAGGGTCACCACGACGGCGCCGCTGCCGAGCGCGGTGGCGAAGAGCCAGTCCGGCATCCGCGCCGACAATCGCTGCACCGTGACGAGGACCAGCCCCGTCGTCGCCATCAGCAGGGACCAGGCGACCAGGCTGGGAGTCGGGGTCTCGTAGGCGAACCACTGGAAGGCGAACCGCCAGAACAGGAACAGGGCGATGAAGCCGCCGCTGAGCGACAACCCGATGCCCAGGTGGCGGCCGCCGAGGCCGCTCTGGTTCGCGCGGGTGGTTTTGACCGTGCGCTCGGGGCGTCGGAAACTGCGGCCCCGGTCCTGGCGTTCCTGGTCCGCGAGCTTGTCGGCGCCCTTCAACCGCGCGGCCGCACGGATGTCCCGGCGCAGCGCATCCACCATGCCCGGTCTGCTCACTTGGGAACCTCCAGCACGACCGTGGTGCCCGAACCCGGAGAGGAGAACAGCCGGGCGTTGCCGCCCACATCTCGCAACCGGGCCACGACGGATTCGGCGAACCCGAGCCGCTCGGAGCTGACCCCGCGGATGTCGAAGCCGACCCCGGCATCGGTGACCATGGCGCGAACGGTGGAGTCGTCATCCGTGATCGTCACGTCGGCCCGGGCGACGCCCGCGTGCCGGCGCACGTTCTCGAGGCACTCGCCCAGGGCGAGGAGGAAGGAATCGAGGACGTCGCTGGGCAGGAGGACCTGACCGCTGCCGTGCCAGTCGACGTCGAGCCCCATCCGGCCGAACCGTTGCTTGACGGATTCGAGGGTGCTGCCGAGGGTGGACTCGGTGGCCGGTTCGAGCGTGTAGACCCCGGACCGGCGGGGAGTGGGCAGGCCGCCGAGGCGCAACTGGCGGAGGAGTCGGGCGTCGTCTGCGGCCTGCAGGCGGAGGGCGGCCGGGCTGACGCCGACGCCGGAATGGGCGAGGAGGGTGAGGGTGGCGAGCACGGTGTCATGCAGCAGCCGGGCATCCTGTCGGCGCTGCGCTTCGAGCTCGCTGGCGTGCCGTTCCGCCAGGTGGGCGCGGCCGATGGCGGCGATGCGCTCCATCACGCGGGGAACGCTCTGGGCGACCCACCAGCCGACCAGGGCGACCGAGAACCAGCCGCTGGTGGTCAGGGCGAGCGGCACGAGCGACCCTTTCGTGCCGCCGGTGGCCGCGAGGACGCCGGCGAGGGTGACGCCGAACGCGGCCAGGAGCCCCACCAGGCGTGCCGAGCTGACGACGAGGACCAGGGCGACGGAGCTCATCGCGCACGCCGCCACACAGCCGATCACGGTCTCCTCGACCAGGTTCAGCCCGCTCGGGTGCGTCCCGGTCAGGCCGACCGCCAGGATGATTCCGACGCCCGCCAGCACGATCAGCACCACCCAGCGCATCCGGCCGCTCCGGCCCAGCAGGTACAGGCAGTAGACCATCACCAGCAGGAGCGGCAGGCACCAGAACAGGGCCGTCAGGCTCAGCCCGCCGGGCACCAGCATCACCAGGAGAGCCGCGGTTGCCCCGGCGAGGCCGGTCAGGCGCGCGGCTCTGCGCAGCAGGCGGTCGCGCTCCTTGAAGATTCGTTGCATGGCGGCTGGCTTACCCCTCGTTGCACTCTATACAGCACACTAGCGGGCCGATCCGGCGCGCGGGGCCCCACGGTCGCCGGCCGCCGGGCGCCGAGGAGACGGCCCAGGGCCAGACCGGTGACCAGGGCCATGCTCCCGGCCATCAGGATGCCTGCGAAGACCCCGATCAGCAGCGTGAGAACCGGTGGCTGTCCCGGCTGCCACAGCGGAGGCGCGACGAGGAAGAACACCGCCAGGCCCACGCACCAGGCCGCCGCGCTGGCCGCGATCCAGCGTGCGCTGTGCGGCAGATGGCGGCGCAACTCCAGCCACTGGGCGAGCCCGATCGAGCACAGCAGGAGGCTGCCCGTTGCGGCCGCCGCCACGATGATCAGCGGCACCGGCCACGCCGTCCAGACGTCGGCGGAGGCGGAGGCCTGCAGCCCGAGAAACCACGAGAAGGCCGCGGCTGCAGCCGTGCCGCCGATCCAGTTGCTCCTCGACACGGCGGGGATGCGGCTTCGGAGCACCCGCGTCTGCGACCAGCCGAGGACCGCGCCCTCCACCGCCCCGGCGGCGACCATGCTCGGCAGGGCGGCGGCGGGCAGCGACGCCGTGGCGAGCTGGGCCAGGGCTGGGGCGAGGAAGCCCACGCTCTCACCCAGGCTCACCCACACCAGCCAGGAGTGGAGGAAATGCGGGCTCTCCCGGCCGGACCGGGGCTCCGGGTCTGACACGGCTCTCTCAGCGATCGTTGGTCAGGGGGCGGTCGAGGCTGGTGGCGGCATCGTCTGCGTCGCCGGCGGGCTCGCCAGGGGCATGGCGTTCCGGGACGGAGGCTCGGCGGGACCCTGGTCCAGGCGGAACGGCGGGTAGTCGTCCCGGAAGAGCGCCGTGTAGGCGAACACCCGGAAGATCCACCGGTCGATGCCGAGGATCAGGTCGAACAGGCCACGCCGGTACCGGTCGGTGAAAAGCAGGATCACCGCGGCGATCAGCACGAGCACCCCGATCAGGGACGGAGTGCCGGTCGTGACCCCTCGGCCCCAGTCGCCGGACTGCCAGCTCGTGGCGCTGCCGGTGAACGCCGCGACGACCAGCAGGTGCGGGATGGCCAGGAGCCACGACTTGACCAGCACGAGCCCGTGCGAGAGGTGTTCCGGGTAATCGATCTCAAGGTCGGCCGGGTAGTCGGCCGCCGGTTCCAGGCTGAACGGCGGGTAACGGTCCGTGCCGAGCGCGGAGTAGGAGTAGAAAGCCACCCGCCAGCTCCAGCGGAGCACCCCCACGTTGTAGCGGAACAGGCTGACCGGGTACCGTCCCGTGAACAGGATGGCCACCCCCGCGACCACGGTGGTCACGAAGAACCCGAACCAGAAGAACCACAGCACGACGACGTGGGGGATGACCAGGATCCACTTGACCAGCCACAGCCAGCGGGACAGGCCCTCATCGAGGGTGCCGGTCAGCCTGGCCGGGTACGGTCTCGTGTCACTCGTGTCACTCGTGTCACTCGTGGCGGGGCCTGCGGCGATCCCCGCTCCGGGAGGTCCGGCGCCGGCCGCCGGGACGCCTCCGGCCGGGGGCGGGCCGTTCCGGCCCAGACCGATGGCCCCGAACACGGTCAGGACCAGTCCGAGCACCAGGAGGGACACTCCGAGGAGCAGCAGGCCGACGGCCAGCGGGCCGAGGTAGCGAATGAAACCGAGGTGGGCGCCGGCCTGCACGGCCACGTCGACGCCGGGGCTCGCGTCGGCGTTCATCACCACGATCGCCCAGTTTCCGGGGTCGAGCCGCCAGGTGATCTGCTGCGGCCCGGATCCCTCGGCGGATTCCGTCCAGAAGCTCTGGTCTCCCGGGGCGCCCGGCACCGCGTTGCCGGGGATGTCCCGGTAGCCGACGCGGAAGGGACTGCCGGTCACGGTCCTGACCTCGGTGTGGTTCACGCCGGCCAGGTACCGGTCGACGTCCGCCTGCGGGGCGATGCCGACGAAGACGTCGTTCCCGTTCGAGGTGGAGGCCCGCAGCCGCAGGGTGACGAGATCCGACGGGACGCCCTCGCCCTCGACCGCCATCCGGGGCGACGTCAGCGCGTACGCCTCGGTGGAGAGCGGCGCGGCGGGGGTGGTGAAGTAGCCGCTGTCGTCTCGGGTGCTGCCGGCCGCAGCCCCCACCGTGCCGGCGACGGCGAGGGAGAACCCGAGCAGGGAGAGGATGGTGCCGAACACCAGCATGACGACGAATCCGGGTTTCATGGCGCGTCCTCTCGGTCGAGTGGAATTCACGCTCGCCCCGAAGCCGCCTTCTGTCAACCCCGGTGCGGGGGAACCGGCTCCGTCAGGACTCGGGACAGTTGGGCGCCGACCGCCTCGTTCTCGATCAGGAACCCGTCGTGGCCGTAATCGGACCGGATGACCACGGCATCCGTGCCGTCGATGTTCCCCGGCAGGTGCGCCGCGATGAGGCGCTGGCCCTCAACCGGGAACAGCCGGTCGCTGTCGATGCCGACGACGACTGTTCGTGCGGTGATCAGCGACAGAGCGGATGCGACGCCGCCGCGGCCGCGGCCGACGTCGTGCGAGTTCATGGCCTCGACCAGGACGAGGTAGCTGTTCGCGTCGAAGCGACGGGTGAACTTGTTGCCGTGGAAGTCCAGGTAGGACTCGACGGCGAAGCGGCCGCCGGCGCCGATCGGGCTGATTTCGCTCTGCCAGCCCCGCTCGAAGCGCAGATTGAGCTCCTCCGGGCTGCGGTAGTTCAGCAGGGCCATCCGTCGGGCCAGTGCGAGGCCGCGGGTCGGGCCGTCGCCGTCGGCGGCGTCGTAGTAGTCCCCGAACCGGAAGCAGGGGTCGCAGCGAACCGCTTCCATCTGTACGGAGTTCAGGCCGATCTGGTCGGCGGTCGTCACGGGGGGCGCGGCGAGGATCGCCAGCCGGGCCACTCGCGAGGGTGCCCCGATCGCCCACTCGAGCGCGTGCATCCCTCCCATGGAGCCGCCGATGACCGCGGCCCAGCGGTCGATCCCCAGCCGGTCGGAGAAGGCGACCTGGGCGGCGACCTGGTCACGGATGGTCAAATGCGGGAAGCGGGCGCCCCACTCCGAGCCGTCGGGCGAGAGGGACGCCGGGCCGGTGCTGCCCTGGCAGCCGCCGAGCATGTTCGGGGCCACCACGAACCAGCGGTCCGTGTCGATCGCCAGGCCGGGCCCGACGATGCCGCCCCACCATCCGCTCGTCGCGTGGCCGTCGCCGGAGGGCCCGGACAGGTGGCTGTCGCCGGTGAGGGCGTGCAGCACGAGCACCGCATTGTCGCCGGCGGGGGACAGCTCCCCCCAGGATTCGTACGCGATGCGCACGGCATCGAGGCTGCCGCCGGACTCGAAGTGGAGCGGCCCGACGTCGAGGAACCGGCGGTTGCCGACGGGGTCGCCGTCGCGCCAGGCGCCCGTTGCCGGGGGTTTGCCGAGGAGCGACCGAGCCTGGGCTTCCGTGACGAAGCTCGAGGGGACCGTGTCTGCAGCGAATTGCCAATCCATAGGCCCCCTATTCTGCCGGTTGAACGGCACCTCCGGGTGATTGTTACCGCGCAGGCCTGTCGCGCCTGCTCGGCGGATGCCGGCGTCACCACTCCTGCCCGGCGCGCCCGCGCGCCCGGCCGGCACCGGTCCCGGTCCCGCCCGAACGAATTCGACGGAGATTCTGCGCAATCAGACCGAATATGGCCTGAAACACCCGCGTGGGGGCAGAATCTCCGTCGAATTGGTGAAGAGGGTCAGGCGTTGGCGCGGGACGCCTGCACCACCGCGCGGGCGGCCGCGAGGCCGAGCTCGAGGTCGGCCTTCAGGTCGGCGATGTTCTCGATGCCGACCGACAGGCGCACCAGGCCCGGCGTCACGCCGGCCGTGAGCTGCTGCTCGGGGGTGAGCTGGGCGTGGGTGGTGGACGCCGGGTGGATGACGAGCGAGCGCACGTCGCCGATGTTGGCCAGGTGGCTGAACAGCGAGAGGTTGTCGACCAACGCGCGGCCCGCGTCGACGCCGCCCTTGAGCTCGAAGGACAGCACCGCGCCGACGCCCTTCGGGGCGTAGGTGTTCGCGGCGGCATACCAGGGGCTCGACGGGAGCCCGGCGTAGTTCACCGAGGCGATGTCCGGGTGGTTCTCGAGCCACTCGGCGATGTCCTGGGCGTTCTGCACGTGGCGTTCGATCCGCAGGCTGAGCGTCTCGATGCCCTGGATCAGCTGCCAGGCGCTCGCCGGGGCGATCGCGGAGCCCAGGTCGCGCAGCAACTGCACGCGCGCCTTGATGATGTACGCGATGCCGTCGCCGACGGCACCGGTGTAGCTGACGCCGTGGTACGACGGGTCGGGCTCGGTCAGGCCGGGGAACTTCTCGACGTTCTTTGACCATTCGAACGTGCCGCCGTCGACGATGATGCCGCCGATGACCGTGCCGTGGCCGCCGAGGAACTTGGTCGCGGAGTGGATGACGATGTCGGCGCCGTGCTCGAACGGGCGGATCAGGTACGGGGTGGCGATCGTGCTGTCGACGATGAGGGGCACGCCGTTGGCGTGGGCCACGTCGGCCACCAGCCGGATGTCGAGCACGTTGATCTTCGGGTTGCCGATGGTCTCGGCGAAGAACAGCTTGGTGTTCGGGCGCACAGCGCGGCGCCATTCCTCGGCGTCGTCCTGGTTCTCGACGAAGGTGGTCTCGATGCCCAGCTTCTTCAGCGTGTACTTGAACAGGTTGTAGGTTCCGCCGTAGATCGAGCTCGACGACACGATGTGGTCGCCGGCCTGGGCGATGTTCAGCACGGCGAACGTCGAAGCAGCCTGGCCGGACGAGAGGAGGAGGGCGGCGGTGCCACCCTCGAGGGCGGCGACGCGCTCTTCGACCACGGCCTGGGTCGGGTTCATGATGCGGGTGTAGATGTTGCCGAACTCGGCCAGCGCGAACAGGTTCTGCGCGTGCTGGGCGTTGTTGAAGACGTAGGAGGTGGTCTGGTAGATCGGGGTGGCCCGCGCGTTCGTGGTCGGGTCGGGCTGAGCACCGGAGTGCACCTGCTTCGTTTCGAACTTCCAGGCTGCAGTGTTGTCGCTCATGAGGTGGTCTCCCTGATAATCCTCGACGAGCGTGGACCGTCCATCGCTCTGGCAGCGAGTTTAGGCAGGCGGCCGGCGACGTGGCAACGAGGTCTGCAACACGGCGTCACACGCCGTTCAGCGGGCCGCCGCCGGCGGGGCATCGCCCGGCGCGGAATCCGGCGCCGCCGGCGACTCGAGCATCGTGCCCGACGGCCCCAGGTGCGGCAGCACGATCGTTCCGGTGTCGGTCGACGCGTGCTTGCGGAACATCCAGCGCGCACGCGGCTCCACCAGCGGCCGGAACACCTTCTTCACGACCGGGTGCGACAGCACGATGGAGATCAGCACGCTCAGCAGGATCACCCCCGGCAGGACCCAGGCCGGCTGCGGCCCCTCGAGCACGCCGGACTCGCGCAGCGGGAACAGCAGGAAACTGTGCAGCAGGTAGATGTACATGGTGGCCGCCCCGAACGTGCTGAACCAGGTGGTGCGCCGCGGCACGAGCAGCAGGAAAGCGACGATCAGGGCGAACGCGAGCAGCATCAGGCCCAGACGGATGCCGCCGGCCCAGATTTCGTCGAAGCCGAAGACCGGATACGCCTCGTTGTAGAGCAGGAACCGGCGCACCTTCAGGGTGCGCAGCAGCTCGATGTTCATCACGATCACCCCGAACAGCGCCGTGAACAGGGTGAGGGCCCCGATCCGCCACCGCCACACCGCCCCGGCGGCCAGGCCCAGCCAGATCGGGGTGAGCTGCCACTGGCGCAGTTTCCAGCCGAACACGAAGAAGGGCAGCAGGCCCAGGGTGCGGGAGATCGAGAAGCCGGCGTCGATGGATTCCAGGTAGCCGGAGCCGATCGAGATCAGGATGCTGATCAGGAGCGGGTAGCGCAGCAGAACCAGGAACGGCAGCATCAGGCGCCAGATCAGCAGCGCGATCAGGAACCACAGGGTCCAGGACGCGGTCGAGAAATCGGGCACGAAGGCGCCGCCGAGCAGCCAGCGGATGACCGTCCAGATGCTCTCGAAGATGATGTACGGAAACACGATGTCCGTGAGCAGCCGGTGCAGCTGGCGGGTGCCCGGGGGGCTGGATCTGGCGAAGTACCCGCTGACGGCGACGAAGAGCGGAACGTGGAACGCGTAGATGAAGAGGTAGACCTCGTAGGCGACGTTCGACTCGCCGATGAGCTTCAGGATGGCGTGGCCGATCACCATCAGCGTGATGGCGATCCAGCGCCCGTTGTCCCAGAGCGGCACCCGTCGCTTCCGGACCTGGGTCATTCCTGCTACCTGTGAACTCATCGTCCTTCTTCCCCCGCCAGAATAGAGCCATGGCTACCAAGAGAGTTGTTGTGACCGGTGCGAGTTCCGGAATCGGGGCGGCGACCGTTCGCCGGTTCCGCGAGCAGGGCTGGGCCGTGGTCGGGGTCGCACGGCGCGCCGACCGCCTCGCCGAGCTGAAAGCCGAGACCGGTGCCGACGTCTTCACGGCCGATCTCACCCGCCAGGCCGACGTCGACGCCCTGCGGGACTACCTGGCCGAGTCGGGGCCGGTGCACGCGCTCGTCAACAACGCGGGCGGCGCGATGGGCCTGGACAGCGTCGAGGACTCGCGGACCGAGGACTGGGCCTGGATGTTCGAGATCAACGTGCTCGCGGTCAAACGGGTGACAAGCGCGCTGCTGCCCCTGCTGCGGGACGGGATCCGGATGGATGGCGGTTGCGCCGACATCGTCACGGTCACGTCGATTGCCGGTCATGTTGCCTACCTCGGTGGTGGGGGCTACAACGCGGCGAAGTTCGCCGCGCACGCCCTGATGGAGGTGCTGCGCCTGGAACTGAACGGGGAGCCCATCCGGGTGATCGAGGTTGCCCCCGGCATGGTGCAGACCGAGGAATTCGGCCTGGTGCGTTTCCGCGGCGACGCCGAGAAGGCCGCAGCGGCTTACGCGAACGTGCCCAATCCGCTCACCGCGGAGGACATCGCGGAGACGATCGTGTCGAGCGTCGAGCGCCCCGCCCACGTCAATCTGGACCTGATCGTGATCAAGCCGGTCGCCCAGGCGGCCCCCACGCGAATCGCGAGAGGGCCGCTGACGCCGAAAGACTGACGCGGGCATGGCTTCGACCTACGGGTGAACCAGGATCTTCACCGCGGTGTCGTTGTGGTTGACCAGGGTGTCGAAGCCCTCGGTGACCAGGTTCTCCAAGGCGATCCGGCCCGTGATGAACGGCCTCAGGTCGATCGTGCCGGACTGCACCAGCTTGACGGTCTCCTCGTGGTCGCGTACGTAGGCGATCGTGCCGCGCAGGTCGATCTCCTTGAGCACAATCTTCTGCATGTCCACGGTGGCCGGGTGCCCCCAGATGGAGACGTTGACGAGCACGCCGGCGGGACGCAGGGCATCGAGCATGGCGTCGAGCACGGCGTTGACGCCCGCGCACTCGAACGCGACATCCGTGCCGACGCCACCGGTGATCTCGAGGACGCGGGCCTTGAGGTCATCGACGGTCGGGTCGATCACATAGTCGGCGACGCCGCTGGAGATCGCCTTCTCCTTGCGGGCCGCACTGAGCTCGGAGATGATCGTGGTCACGCCGATGCCCTTGAGGATCGAGGCCGTGAGCAGCCCGATGGGTCCGGCGCCGCCGACGATGGCGACGTCTCCGGACTTCGCGCCGCTGCGGACGACGGCGTGGTGCGCGACGGAGAGCGGCTCGATCAGGGCGGCCTCGTCGAGGGGGATATCCCCGATCGGGTGCACCCAGCGCTGGTCGACGACGACCTTCTCGCTCAGGCCGCCGCCGCCCCCGGCGAGGCCGATGAAGCCCATCTTCTCGCACAGGTGGTAGTTGCCGGCCTTGCAGGGCGGGCACTCGTCGCAGACGAAGTAGGGTTCCACGACCACGTTGTCCCCGACGTTCAGGCCCTCGACGCCGTCGCCGACCTCTTCGATGGTTCCGGAGAACTCATGGCCGAGCGTGACGGGCAGGGATTCGTGTGAGAGCGGATGCGGGTGGCCCGGCGCGGAGATGAAGATCGGGCCCTCGAGGTACTCGTGCAGGTCGGTGCCGCAGATGCCGCACCAGGCGACAGCGATCTTCACCGTTCCACTGCGGGTTTCCGGTTCCTCGATGTTCTCGATCCGGATGTCTTTCTGGCCGTAGAAGCGCGCAGCTTTCATGGGAATGATCTCCATTTTTGTCGTGGGCTCGACACAGGCGAATGGCCTGGCCCTCTAGCCCGCGGACGACACTACTCCCCCCCGGCTGAGGGGCGGCCGAGGGGGAGTAGTGGTGGTGCGATGGTGTTGGTTGTTCCCTAGTGCTCGACGGCTTCCTCGGCGCCGAACCCGGTCAGGGACCGGACCGACATCTCGGCGGCCAGCAGCGGGTCTTCCCTGGTCGTCGAGGTGACCGACCCGAGCCAGCCGAGGAAGAACCCGAGCGGGATGGAGACGATGCCCGGGTTGCTCAGCGGGAACCAGGCGAAGTTGACGTCGGCGCCGAACATGGACGTTTCGGTGCCCGAGAAGACCGGCGAGAACACGATCAGCACCATGGTGGCGGCGAGGCCGCCGTACATGCTCCAGACCGCACCACGGGTGGTGAAACCGCGCCAGAACAGCGAGTACAGGATGGTCGGCAGGTTAGCGCTCGCCGCGACGGCGAACGCCAGGGCCACCAGGAAGGCGATGTTCTGCCCCTGCACGCCGATTCCGCCGGCGATGGAGAGGATGCCGATCACCACGACGGTGCGGCGGGCCACCTTGACCTCGCTGTCGGGGTCGCCCTTGCCCTTCTTGATCACGCTCATGTAGATGTCGTGCGCGAAGGAGGTCGCCGCGGTGATCGTGATGCCGGCGACGACCGCGAGGATCGTCGCGAAGGCGATCGCCGAGATGAAGCCGAGCAGCAGCGGTCCGCCGAGTGCGAGCGAGAGCAGCGGTGCGGCCGAGTTCACGCCGCCGGGAGCGGCCAGGATGGTGTCGGCTCCGACGAGCGCGACGGCACCGAAGCCGAGCACCAGCGTGAACAGGTAGAACGCGCCGATCAGCCAGATGGCCCAGACGACCGAGCGACGGGCTTCCTTGGCCGAGGGAACCGTGTAGAAGCGCATCAGCACGTGCGGCAGGCCGGCGGTGCCGAGCACGAGGGCGACGGCGAGCGAGACGAAGTCCAGCGGGTTGGTGCCGTACTTCAGTCCGGGCACCAGGATGGCGTCGGCGGGGGTGCTCCCGGACGCGGCGACGGCCGTCTCGAGCAGCGCGGAGAAGTTGAAGCCGTTCAGGGCGAGCACCCAGACGGTCATCGCGAAGGCCCCGATGATCAGCAGGAACGCCTTGATGATCTGCACCCAGGTGGTGCCCTTCATGCCGCCGATGAGCACGTACATGATCATCAGGCCACCGACGACAGTGACCACGATCGACTGGCCGACCTTGTCGTTGATGCCGAGGAGCAGCGACACGAGGCCGCCGGCGCCGGCCATCTGGGCGAGGAGGTAGAAGAAGCAGACCGCGAGGGTGGTGGTGGCCGCGGCCACGCGCACGGGGCCCTGCTTCAGCCGGAAGGAGAGCACATCGGCCATGGTGTACTTGCCGGTGTTGCGCATCAGCTCGGCGACGAGCAGCAGGGCGACGAGCCAGGCGACGAGGAAGCCGATCGAGTACAGGAAGCCGTCATAGCCGCTGACGGCGATCGCCCCGACGATGCCGAGGAACGAGGCCGCGGAGAGGTAGTCGCCGGCGATGGCGAAACCGTTCTGCGGCCCGGTGAACGAGCGGCCACCGGTGTAGTAGTCGGCCGCGGTCTTGTTATTGCGGCCGGCCCGGATCACCACGATCAGGGTCACCGCCACGAACGCGAGGAAGATCGAGATGTTCAGCACCGGGTTGTTCTCAACCGGTTTGACTGCCTGGGCCAGCTGGCCCGGCAGGGACTGCAGAATGCCGGGTGCGATCATTTCTTGTCCATCCCCTCAAGCTCGGCACGCAGCTCGGCCCCGAGGGGGTCGAGACGACGGTTCGAGTACGACACGTACCACATGGTGATTCCGAAGGTGGTGACGAACTGGCCGAGGCCGAGCACCAGCCCGAGGTTGAACCGCCCGAAGACGGGGATCGCCATCACGCCGGGCAGGTAGGCCGCGACGAGGACGAAGACGAAGTACCAGATGAAGAAGAACGCGGCGAGCGGCAGGACGAACCTGCGGCGCTGCCTCTTCAGCTCCAGAAAACGCGGCGTCTTCTCATAGGCCACGTAGTCGATGGTGGATGCTGCTCCGTCCGGACGTGCATCTTTCAGTGATTCCGTCATGCGGGCTCCTTTGCTCCGGGTGAGGGGATGTGATTGCTGTGAGTGGTGCGGTGGTGAACTGTGGGTGATTTGTGGGGGCTCAACCGTCGTGGTCGGTGCCGTGGACGGCCAGTTTCAGCGCGTCCAGAACCGTCGGATCTTCGATCGTGGGCGGAACCGTGTACGGCTCCCCGTCCACGATCTGACGGATGGTCTTGCGCAGGATCTTGCCGGACCTGGTCTTGGGCAGCCGTTCCACGATGGTCACGTCGCGGAACGCGGCCACCGGCCCGACATGATCCCTGACCAGCCCGATCAGTTCCCGGACGAGGGTGTCATGGTCGATGGACGCGCCGGCCTTGAGGGTGACGAAACCGGCCGCGCGCTGCCCCTTGAGCGGGTCGTGCACACCCAGGACCGCGCACTCCGCGACGGCGGGGTGCAGGGTCAGCACCTCCTCCAGCGAGCCGGTGGACAGGCGGTGCCCGGCCACGTTGATCACGTCGTCGGTGCGGCCCATCACGTAGAGGTAGCCGTCCTGATCGAAGTGGCCGGAGTCCCCGGTCGCGTAGAAACCCGGGAAGGCCGACAGGTAGGAGCTGGCGAAGCGGTCCTCGCTTCCCCAGACCCCGAGCAGTGTGCCGGGCGGCAACGGCAGACGGATGGCGATGTTGCCTTCCTTGCCGGGACGCGTGACGGGCTTGCCCCTGGAGTCGAGGATGACGACGTCGTAGCCGGGCACCGGGAAGGTGGCCGAGCCCGGTTTGGTGGGGATATCGGCGATGCCGCGCGGGTTGGCGCAGATGGCCCAGCCGGTCTCGGTCTGCCACCAGTGGTCGACGACCGGGCAGTGCAGCCCGTCGTTGGCCCAGTGGTAGGTTTCGGGGTCGAGGCGCTCGCCGGCCAGGAACAGCCCGTGCAGGCTGGACACGTCGTGCTTCGCCAGCTCCAGCAGGTCAGGGTCCACCCGGCGGATTGCGCGGATGGCCGTGGGCGCCGTGAACAGCACCGAGACCGCGTAGTTCTCCACGACCCGCCAGAACGCGCCGGCATCCGGCGTGCCCACCGGTTTGCCCTCGAAGATGACCGTGGTGGCGCCGACCAGGAGCGGGGCATAGACGATGTAGGAGTGGCCGACCACCCAGCCGACGTCGGAGGCGGCCCAGAACACGTCGCCCGGCTTCACGTTGTAGATGTTCGCCATCGACCAGGCCAGCGCCACGGCGTGGCCGCCGTTGTCGCGGATGATCCCCTTGGGGTTGCCCGTGGTGCCGGAGGTGTACAGGACGTAGAGCGGGTCCTCGGAGCGCAGGCTGACCGCCGCCACGGGGGTGGCCTCGGTTTCCTCGTGCGCCCAGTCCAGCCAGGCCACGTCGCTCCTGCCGGAGTAGTCGGCCGCGCAGCCGGGGATCATCTCCCGGTCGCGCACGATCACGGTTCGCACGGAGCCCTTGCTGCGGGCGAGCGCCCGCTCGACCAGCGGCAGGTATTCGACCGCGCGACCCGGTTCCAGGCCGCCCGAGGCGGTCACGATCACGGTGGGGCGCGCGTCGTCGATCCGCACGGCGAGCTCGCTGGCGGCGAAGCCGCCGAAGACGACGGAGTGGATGGCGCCGATGCGGGCGCAGGCCAGCATGGCCACGATCGCCTCCGGGATCATGGGCAGGTAGATGATGACCCGGTCGCCCTGGTCCACGCCGTTGGCGCGCAGCACGCCGGCGAAACGCTCGACCCGGCCGAGCAGCTCCCGGTAGCTGAGGCGCACCCGGGTGCCGGACATCGCCGAGTCGTAGATGACGGCGGTCTGGTCGCCGCGGCCGGCGAGGACGTGGCGGTCGAGGGCGTTGTAGCTGGTGTTCAGCTCTCCGTCGGGAAACCAGCGCCAGGTTCCGGGGGAGCGCTCCTCGAGGGCGACGCGCGGCGGGGCCGTCCAGTCGATGGCCTGCGCGGCCTCCAGCCAGAAGTCCGAGCGCGTGTCCGCGTCGATGCTGCGCTGCCACAGGTCGTGATAGCCGACCGCTGGTTCCCCTGACATCCTGAACCTCCCCGTTGAAGTTCCTATGTATACATAGAATCGGTGAAGTCTTGCACAGTGTGGGCGCAAAGGGAATAACATGTCAGTTGTGTATACAGAAACCCCAACGGCGGGGGTTGCGCCGCCGGTCCGCGCGAGTGAACGCGCCTACCGTCAGCTGCGCGGGGAGATCCTCGACGGACTGCTGGCGCCCGGTGCCGGACTCCTCGAGGTCGAGCAGTCGGCCCGGATCGGGGTGTCACGAACCCCCCTGCGCGCGGCGATCGCCCGCCTGATCTCCGACGGTCTGGTGGCCGGGCGCCCCGGCCGCGGCTTCATGGTGACCGAGATGTCGGTGGACAGCATCCGCGAGCTCTACGAGGTGCGGCGGGCGCTGGAGGAACATGCCGCGCGCATCGCCGCCGAGCGCCGGGACCCGGCCGTCTTCGAGGCGCTGCGGGCGCAGTTCGTGCAGGCCCCCGGCCTGCTCGAGCGGGGGCCGGCGGGCCTGAGCCGCTACTACGAGCTGATCACCGAGTTCGACGACGCGCTCGATGCGGCCGTGATGAACCCGTTCCTGGTCGGGGCGCTCGCCGGGGTGCGCACCCACCTCGCCCGCATCCGTCGGCTGGGCCGGGACAATCCCGGCCGGCTGCGGGCCGCAGCGGCCGAGCACCTGCTCATCATCGAGGCCATCCTGGCCGGCGACTCGTCGCTGGCCGCCCATGCCACCCACGTTCACCTCCACCAAAGCCTCACGAACGTCCTCGCGGCGATCCAGGGGCACGCGGCCGATCCGGCCGGCTAATCGAAAGGATCCATCGTGCAGCTTCACCACGTTCGTGTTCACCGCAGTGACGAGAATCTCGCCCGGACGGACCAGCTCGCCTGGAAGATCGCCGAAGTCGCCGCCGACCCGGTCGCGGTCACGGACGAGGTGACCGAGATGATCATCAACCGCGTCATAGACAACGCCGCGGTCGCCGCGGCGTCGCTCACCCGTCGCCCGGTGGTCGCCGCCCGCTCGCAGGCGCTGGCGCATCCGCGGTCCTTCAACGGCGTCGGCGCGACCGTGTTCGGGGAGCAGCGCTCCCGCCGGGTGTCGCCGGAGTGGGCCGCCTGGGCCAACGGCGTGGCCGTGCGCGAGCTCGACTACCACGACACCTTCCTCGCCGCCGAGTACTCCCACCCCGGCGACAACATCCCGCCCGTCGTGGCCGTGGCCCAGCACCTGGCCAACGCCCGCGGCCTGAGCGGGAGCGACCTGGTGCGCGGCATCGCCACCGGGTACGAGATCCAGATCGACCTGGTCAAGGGGATCAGCCTGCACGCGCACAAGATCGACCACGTCGCCCACCTCGGCCCGTCGGCCGCGGCCGGAATCGGCACCCTCCTCGGCCTCGACGTCGAGACCATCTTCCAGGCCGTCGGCCAGGCGCTGCACACCACGACGGCCACCCGGCAGTCGCGGAAGGGCGAGATCTCGAGCTGGAAGGCGCACGCCCCGGCCTTCGCCGGAAAGATGGCGGTCGAATCCGTCGACCGCGCGATGCGCGGCGAAACCAGCCCCACCCCGATCTACGAGGGCGAGGACGGCGTGATCGC
Organism: Cryobacterium sp. TMT4-10; assembly: GCF_004403275.1. NCBI lineage: Bacteria > Bacillati > Actinomycetota > Actinomycetes > Micrococcales > Microbacteriaceae > Cryobacterium > Cryobacterium sp. TMT4-10. Next base: position 124,982 of record NZ_SOGU01000035.1, on the reverse strand, counting down.
CTGGCTGCTCGACGGTCCGGACGCCGCCTACGAGGTGTCGCTGCCGGAGGCGAACGAAGCCAAGCGCGCCATCCTGGACAGCTACACCAAGGAGCACTCGGCCGAGTACCAGGCGCAGGCCTGGATCGACCTGGCCCGGAAGCTGCACCGCGAGCACCCCGAACTGGTCGACCCGGCGAACATCGCCTCCGTGGTCATCCACACCAGTCACCACACCCACTACGTGATCGGCTCGGGCGCGAACGACCCGCAGAAGTACGACCCGACCGCCAGCCGCGAAACCCTCGACCACTCCATCCCGTACATCTTCACCGTCGCACTCCAGGACGGCAGCTGGCACCACGTGGACTCCTACCGGCCCGAACGCGCCAATCGTGCCGACACGGTGGCCTTGTGGAACAAGGTGACCACGACGGAAGACCCGGAGTGGACCCGCCGGTACCACTCCCTCGACCCGGCCGAGAAGGCATTCGGCGGCCGCGTGGAGATCGAGCTCACCGACGGCACCCACGTGATCGACGAGATCGCCGTCGCCGATGCCCACCCGCTCGGCGCCAAGCCGTTCGGCCGCGCCGAGTACATCAACAAGTTCCGTACCCTCGCGGCGGGGGTGCTGGAGGAGGGCGAGATCGTGCGCTTCCTCAGCGCCGCCGAGCGCCTGCCGAAACTCGGCGCCGGCGAACTCGGCCAGCTCACCATCGTGGCCCGCAACGGCCTGCTCGCCTCCCTCCCCACCCCGAACGGAATCTTCTGATGTTGTACTCGACGCTCACCCCGGCCGACAAACGCGCCGGGTTCCGCGCGGCACTGGCCACCGGCCGGCTGCTGCGCTTCCCGGGAGCCTTCAACCCGCTGTCCGCCCGGCTGATCGCGGCCAAGGGATTCGAGGGCGTCTACATCTCCGGCGCCGTGCTCTCGGCCGACCTCGGCCTGCCGGACATCGGCCTGACCACCCTGACCGAGGTGGCCGGACGCAGCCAGCAGATCGCCCGGATGACCGACCTGCCGACGATCGTCGACGCCGACACGGGCTTCGGCGAGCCGATGAACGTAGCCCGCACGATCCAGACCCTCGAGGATGCCGGCCTGGCCGGCATGCACATCGAGGACCAGGTCAACCCGAAACGGTGCGGGCACCTCGACGGCAAGCAGGTCGTGGACGATGACACGGCGGCCAAGCGCATCCGAGCGGCCGTCGACGCACGGCGCGACCCGAACTTCCTGATCATGGCGCGCACCGACATCCGTGCCGTCGATGGATTGGCCGCGGCGGTCGACCGGGCGAAGAAACTCGTCGACGCCGGTGCGGACGCGATCTTCCCCGAGGCGATGGCGTCGCTGACCGAGTTCGCGGCCATCCGTGCCGCCGTGGACGTGCCGGTGCTGGCGAACATGACCGAGTTCGGCAAGGGCGAGCTGTACACGACCGCGCAGCTGGCGGACGTGGGCATGAACATCGTGATCTTCCCGGTCTCGCTGCTCAGACTCGCCATGGGCGCCGCCGAGCGCGGACTCGACACCATCGAGGCGGAGGGCTCGCTGACCACCCTCCTGCCGGAGATGCAGCACCGCGCCAAGCTGTACGAGCTGCTCGACTACGAGTCCTACAGCCACTTCGATTCCGGCGTCTTCAACTTCACCCTCAACCCGAACGTCGCCTCGTAGCGACATTGCATTTTTCTCTACGCAAAGGAGCGACATGAGTCAGAACGAACCGACGGTCTTCAAGGGCCTGGCCGGCGTCGTGGTGGACCGGACCGCAGTGTCCAAGGTCAACCCCGAATCGAATTCCCTGCTGTACCGCGGCTACCCGGTGCAGGAACTGGCGGCGCAGAAGAGCTTCGAGGAAGTGACGTACCTGCTCTGGCACGGTGAGCTGCCGACCGAGGCGCAGCTGGCCGAGTTCGAGGAGCTGGAACGGGGCTTGCGCCACCTGGCCCCCGCGGTGAAGCGCGTCATCGACGAACTGCCGATGACCGCCCACCCCATGGACGTGGTGCGCACCGCCGTCAGCCTGATCGGCGCCAACGACCCGGATGCGGCCGACCCGTCACCGGAGGCCAACCGGGCGAAGGGGCTGCGCCTCTGGGCGCAGATGCCCGCGATCGTGGCCTACGACCAGCGCCGCCGCCACGGCCTGGACCTGGTCGAACCCCGGGACGACCTGGGCTACTCGGCCAACTTCCTGTTCATGACCTTCGGCGAGGTGGCGGAACTCGTGGTCGTGAACGCGTTCGACGTGTCGATGATCATGTACGCCGAGCACTCCTTCAACGCGTCGACCTTCACCGCCCGGGTGATCACCTCGACCATGTCCGACCTGCACTCGGCGATCACCGGTGCGATCGGCGCGCTCAAGGGGCCGCTGCACGGCGGCGCCAACGAGGCCGTGATGCACATCTTCGACGAGATCGGTTTCGGCCCGGGAGCCGGGGAACGCGCGGAGACCTGGCTGAATGAGACCCTCGCCGCCAAGCGCAAGGTGATGGGCTTCGGCCACCGCGTCTACAAGCACGGTGACTCCCGGGTGCCGACCATGCAGACCGCGCTGCTCACGCTGGTCGAGCACTACCAGCGGCCCGACCTGCTCGAGCTCTACGATTCCCTGGCCGCGGGGATGACGGCGCGCACCGGCATCCAGCCCAACCTGGACTACCCGTCCGGGCCGGCGTACCACCTGATGGGGTTCGACACGCTCACCTTCACGCCGATCTTCGTCGCGGCGCGCCTGGCCGGCTGGACGGCGCACATCATCGAGCAGACCGCGGCCAACGCACTGATCCGGCCACTGTCGCTCTACAACGGCCATGAGGAGCGGCACCTGTCGTGACCTAGCATTGGACAATGGCATTCGACGCGGACGACGCAGCAGCAGACCTGGCCGACACCCAACGGGAGGTCCTGGACTGGGGCGTGTTCGCTGACGCGTCCCGCCAGCTGGCGACGGACGTGCTTGCCAGTGGTTTTCAACCGGATGTCGTGATCGCCATCGCCCGCGGCGGGCTGCTGCTCGCCGGGGCGATGTCGTACGCGCTCGGCACCAAGAACTGCGGCAGCATCAACGTGCAGTTCTACACCGGGGTCGACGAGCGCCTCCCGGTGCCCGTTCTCTCCGGCCCCATGCTCGACGCGCCGTCCCTGACCGGCCTCCGGGTGCTTCTGGTCGACGACGTCTCCGACTCCGGGAACACGCTCGCCATGGTCGTCGCCCTGCTCCGCGAAGCCGCCTGCGAGGTGCGCACGGCGACCCTGTTCACGAAGCCGCGCACGGTGCTCGTGCCCGACTTCACCTGGTGCGAGACGGACCGCTGGATCGTGTTCCCCTGGTCTTCGCTGCCCGCCGTGACCGTCCCGGTGGACACCACCGCGCCTGCCGTCGCCGTCACCGCTGCTGCCGCTGCCGAGAAGGTCGTCGCGTGAGCGTTCACCTGGTCGGCGGGGGCTGGAACCCCGGAGCCTTCGCCGACGTCTTCGGCCCGTTCCTGGCCGAGGCCGGCCGCCGGGCGGAGGCCGCGGGCCGGGCCGAGCCACGCATCGCCATCATCGCCGTGCGGGACGGTGACGCGGCCGAGCACGCCGCGAACCTGGTCGAAGCGGTCGCCGCCGCCGGTGCTTTCGAGCCGAAGGTGACCGCCGTGGCCCACGGCGACACCGCAGCCCTGACGGCCGTGTCCGAGGTCGACGGCATCGTTGTCGGCGGCGGGCTCACTCCGGCGTACCTTGCGGCCGTCGCACCGATCGCGGGCGAGATCCGCCGCCAGGTGGCCGCCGGCATCCCCTACCTGGGTTTCTCGGCCGGAGCCATGATCGCCGCTGAGCGCGCCCTGATCGGCGGCTGGCGGATGGGCGGGGTCGAGGTCAGCGCCGAACACGCCGCGGAGGGCCTGGACGAGATCACGATCGAACCCGGCATCGGCCTGCTCGACGTCACCGTCGAGGTGCACGCCGCCCAGTGGGGCACCTTGTCCCGGCTGGTCGCCGCCACCGAGGCCGGCCTGATCGACGGCGGCCTGGCCGTCGACGAGAACACCGCGCTGGTCGTCGGCGAGGGCGCGCTCAGCGTCGTCGGAGCCGGCAGCGTCTGGCGGGTCAGCCAGTCCGACGGCGGCGTGCTCGTCAGCACCTTCGGCGCCTGACGCCGGGATGCCCTTCACCTTGCAGGCACTGGCGCGCAGCCGCGCCATGGATCCGGGCTGGGCCGCGGCACTCGAACCCGTCGGGCCCGAGATCGACGCCATGGCCGCGTTCCTGCAGGGCGAGACCCGGGCCGGCCGGCCCTGGCTGCCGGCGCCCGAGAACGTGTTCCGAGCCTTCGCCGAGCCGTTCGACGCCGTGCGCGTGCTGATCGTCGGCCAGGACCCGTATCCGACCCCGGGGTATCCGATCGGCCTGGCCTTCGCGGTCGACCCGCACGTGCGACCGCTGCCGCGCAGCCTGCAGAACATCTGCCGGGAACTGCACGAGGATGTCGGCGTCACGGCCGCCGACGGCGACCTCACGCCCTGGTCGCGCCAGGGCGTGCTGCTGCTGAACCGGGTGCTCACCGTGCAGCAGGGCGTGGCCGGGGCGCACCGCCGGAACGGCTGGGAAGCCGTCTCGGAGCAGGCCATCCGCGCGCTCGTCGCCCGCGACCGGCCCCTGGTCGCCATCCTCTGGGGGAGGGACGCCGCCACCCTCAAGCCGCTCCTCGGGGACACTCCCATGATCGAGTCCGCGCACCCCAGCCCGCTGTCGGCGCGGCGCGGATTCTTCGGTTCCCGGCCCTTCAGCCGGGCCAACGAGCAGCTCCGTCTCGCCGGGGCGGCCCCGGTCGACTGGTCGCTCGGGTAATCTGGAATCTCCCGGAGGAGTCAGCTGTGCTTGAAGAGGAATACCAGCCGCGTCGGCAATTGCCCCGGCATCTGCGACCCGCGCCCCCCGAGGAGGCGCCGTTCGAATACACGATGCGCGACGCGCAGATCACCGACCTGCCGTACATCCGGGAGATCTACAACTACTACGTGGCCAACAGCACGGTCACCTTCGACGTCGACCCGATGACCCTCGCCGCCTGGCGCAGCAAGTTCTACTACCTCGGCAAGCTCGGCATGCCCTTCATCGTCGCGGTGTCGCCGGCGGGGCAGCTCCTGGGCTACGCGCTGGTCAGCCCGTGGAAGGAGAAGCGGGCCTACCGGTTCACGGTCGAGAACTCGATCTACCTCGGCGCGGCCTCCACCGGCAAGGGGCTCGGCCGGGTGCTGCTGGGCGAGCTGATCGACCGGTCGAAGTCGGCCGGCCTCAAGGAGATCATCGCGGTGATCGCGGACCAGGGCGCCGACGCGTCGATCAAGCTGCACCGCGACTTCGGTTTCGACGAGATCGGCCGGATGGGCAAGGTCGGCTTCAAATTCGACCGCTGGCTCGGCACCGTGCTGATGCAGAAGAGCCTCAAGTAGCCTGACTCTCACGTAGCGCGGACTCAGCGCCCCGGGCGGCGGTGGCCCAGCGCGGACAGCCGGCCGACGAGGCCGAGCGAGAAGCGGTGCGGGAGGACGCCCACGATCCGGGCGAGAACGGCGTTGCGGCGGCCGCTGACCACGTACGGCGGCGGGTCGGCCAGGTCCAGCGCGTCGAAGGCGGTGCGCATCACGTCATCCACCGTCAGGACCCGCCGGAACCGGTGCACGTTGCCCGCGATGCCGGCGAACTCGGTGGCGACGGGGCCGGGGCAGAGGGCGGTGACCTTGAGCCCGCCGGCCCGGGTCTCGGCCCAGAGCGCCTCGGTGAAACGCAGGACGAACGCCTTGGTGGCGCCATAGACCGCCATGTGCGGGACCGGCTGGAACGCGGCCGTGCTGGCCATGTTGACGAGGGCGGCGGAGCCGGGCCGTTCCCGGAGGGTTCGGAGCAGATCCGGCAGGAGCGCATGGGTGAGGTCCGTGAGGGCCTGCACGTTCAGAGCCACCTGCTCGTGCGCCCGGTCGGCGTCGGAATCCCGGACGTCGCCCCAGCTGCCGAATCCCGCGTTGTTGACGAGGGTGCCAACCGTGATGTCCCGGCTGTGCAGGTCGGCGACCAACTCGGTGACGGCGCCGGGGCGGGCCAGATCCAGGGGGATCACCGTCGACACGGTGCCGTACTTCTCGGCCAGTTCCACCGCGAGCTCTTCGAGGCGGTCCTGGCGGCGAGCGGTGAGCACGAGGTCCGCCCCACGCTCCGCCAGCTCGCGCGCGAACCCGCGGCCGAGGCCGCTCGAGGCGCCCGTGACGAGTGCGGTGGTGCCGATCGGGTTGAAGATTGTCCGCTTCATGCGGCAAGGCTAGTCCGTCGGGCCGCGTAGGGTCGGAGCATGACCGATGCTCCTCCTGACCTGCCCGAACGCCACACGGTGCTGCGGTCCTTCGCCGGCCATCTGGAGGCCGGCCCCGACGTGGTGTTCCGGCGGCTCGCGGCGGCCCTGGCTCCCAGAGGGGAAGCCGGCGGGACCCTGTACACGGATGCCGAGCGCCGCCTGATCGTGCTGCGGCGCGGCTGGTGGTATCGCGGCGAGTACCAGGTGCGGCCCGAGGACGAGACCGGTTCGCTCGTGCAGTACGAGATCGTCAACGTGGCGCAGCCCCTGCCGTGGGCCGCGACGTGGGCGGCGGCATCCGTGCTGCGTGCCGCGCCGCGCGCCTTCCAGGCGTTGCTGACCGGCCTCTCCCGCTCCTGAGCCGGTGTTGAGCCGGGGGGAGGGCGCGGTGACTAGGCTCGGGGGATGGCCGCTCCGCACGAACTGACCGCTCTCGAACAATGGCAGGCGCTGCAGCGCGGCGAGCTCAGCCCCGTCGAACTGACCGATCACTACCTCGGCCGGATCGAGGACCTCGATCCCTGCCTCGGCGCGTTCGTGACCGTCACGGCGGACGCCGCCCGGGAGCGCGCCCGGTTCGTGCAGGACCACGTGCCGCGCACGGCGCCGCTCTGGGGGCTGCCGTTCGGCGACAAGGATCTCCAGCGCCGCGCCGGCGTGCCGGCCCGGTTCGGGTCCCGGCTGATGCGGGACTTCGTGCCGGACGAATCCGACGGTCTGGTGCAGGCGCTCGACATGGCCGGCGGCGTGAGCCTGGGCAAGACGAACACCCCCGAGTTCGGGCTGCCCTCCTATACCGAGAGCCTCGCCTCGCCGCCCGCCCGCAACCCGTGGGACCGATCCCGCGGGGCCGGGGGCTCCAGCGGCGGGGCCGCGGTCGCCGTCGCGGCCCGCCTGCTGCCGTTCGCTCCCGGGTCCGACGGCGGCGGCTCCGTCCGGATCCCCGCGGCGGCCTGCGGACTCGTCGGCCTGAAGCCCTCGCGCGGCCGCGTGCCGACGTCCTCCGGCATCGACGCCCTCGGCGGCCTCAGCGTTGCCGGACCGCTGGCGCGGACCGTGACGGATGCCGCGCTCCTCCTCGACGCGATGGTCACGCCGCGGGGCGGGCATCCGAAGCACCAGTTCGCGCTGCGCCCGCCCGGCGACGACGCCCCGCTCCTGGCCGCCGCGGTGCGCGGCGAGGGACGATTCCAGCTCGGGGTGATGACCGCATCCGCGTGGGACGACGCCTACCCGATCGAGATCGCGCCGGAGGCCCTGGCCGCGCTGGCGACGGCCACCGACGAGTTCGCGGCCCTGGGCCACGGCCTGGAGGACACCGCGCTCGAACCCGACGACAGCTACTCGCCGGCCTTCCGCACGATCTGGCAGGCCGGAGCCGCGGGCATCCCCGCCGAGACGCCGGCGGAGGAATCGCTGCTCGAACCGCTCACGCTCTGGCTGATGCGCCGCGGGCGTGCCCTGTCGGCCCGTGACCTGGCCGAGGCGCTCGCCGCCCTGGCCGCCTACGAGCGCTCGTTCATCCGTCAGCTGTCACGCTTCGACGCGGTGCTCACGCCGGCCCTCGCGCTGACGCCCCGCCCGCTGGGCTCGTATGACCAGGCGGACGGGGAACGCAACTTCGCGCAGCAGGTGCAGTACACGCCGTTCACCTCGATGGTCAATGTGACCGGGCTGCCCGCGATCGTGCTGCCGGTCGCCCAGACCGGGGAGGGCCTGCCGATGGGGGTGCAGCTGATCGGGCGGCCGGGCGGCGAGGCCACCCTGCTCGCCCTCGGCGCGCAGCTCGAGCGCCGCCTGCGCTGGCAGCACCGCACGCCGCCCGAGCCCCGGCGTCCCTGAACCAATTCGACGGAGAAACTGCTTTAAAAACACGATTACGGACTGTTTGGGACCGATTCGGGCAAAATCTCCGTCGAATTCGTTAGGAGCGGGGCCGGGCGCGCGGGCTCGCCGGCTAGACGCGCTGCGTCGTGCGGGGGGCCGCGGCGCTGGACGGACGCTCGGCCGGTGCCGCGTTCGCGGCCGGGCGGGACGGCCACCAGAACCGGTCGCCGGTGAGGAACACCAGCGCGGGCACCACCAGGGTGCGCACCACCAGGGTGTCCAGCAGCACGCCGATGCAGACGATGACACCGATCTGGGTCAGCGCCACCACGGGCAGCACGCCCAGCACCGCGAAGACGGCGGCGATCAGGATGCCGGCGCTCGTGATCACCGCGCCGGTCGACGAGAGGGCGCGAACCATGCCCTCCTTCGTGCCGTGCGCCATGCTCTCTTCCCGGGCCCGGGTGGTGAGGAAGATGTTGTAGTCCACGCCCAGGGCCACAAGGAACAGGAACGCGAACAGCACCACGTTCGTGTTGAAGGCCGGGAAGCCCATCAGGTTCTGAAAGATCCAGTTGGAGGCGCCGAGGCTGGCGAAGAAGGTGGCCAGAACGCTCCCGATCAGCAGCACGGGGGCCACCAGCGACCGCAGGAGCAGGGCCAGGATGGCGAACACGATGGCCAGGATCATCGGGATGATCAGGTCCTGGTCGGACCTGGCGCTCGTCTTGTTGTCCAACGCGGTGGCGTCGCTGCCGCCGACCAGCGCCTTCGACGCGTCGCCGGGCGCGTCGGCGTAGACCCCGCGGAGGTTTCCGATGGTGGCGAAGGTCGCGTCGCTGCCCGGTTCGCTCGCGAGGGAGAGATTGAGGCGGGTCAGGCCGTTCGCGCTCTCGCCCGGCTGCACTGAGTCGATGCCGGGGGTCTGTTCGGCGAGCGTGCCGGCCTCGGCGGCCGCGGCATCCGGTACCAGAACGATGGTCTGGCTGGTCAGACCGGCCGAGAAGGATTCTTCGACGATGGCCTGCGCCTGAACGGACTCGGGCTTGCCGAGCAGTTGGTCGGCCTGGGAGAGGCCGACGGATGCGCCGATCAGCCCGAGGCTGAGGGCGCCGAGCCCAACGATGGAGACGGCAGTGATCAGCACCGGTCGTCGCTGCACGCCGCGGCCGAGCCGGGTCCAGAACCCCGGGCGCAGCTCGGTGCCGGCCCCCGGCACGAACCGCGGCACGAACGGCCAGAACAGCCCGCGCCCGCAGACCACGAGCGCGGCCGGCAGCACGATCAGGGCGAAGAGGATGGCGATGACCACGCCGATCGCGCAGGCGAAGCCGAGCGCGCGGTTGCCCGACAGTTCCGCGAACAGCAGGGTGAGCAGGCTCAGCGCCACCGTGCCGCCGCTGGCCGCGATGGCCGGGCCGGCGCCGCGGACCGCGGTCAGCATGGCGTCGTTGCGGCTCTCGGTGCGGAGCAGTTCCTCGCGATACCTGGCCACGAGCAGCAGGGCGTAGTTGGTGCCGGCGCCGAAGACCAGCACCGACTGGATGCCGGCCACCGACGGGTCGAGGGTGATGCCGAACGGTTGCGCGAGGGCGCCGACGACGACCGCGGCGAGGCCGTCGGCCAGGCCGACGACGACGAGGGGGACGATCCAGAGCACCGGGCTGCGGTAGGTCACGATCAGGAGCACGGCCACCACGATCACGGTGACGAGCAGCAGTCGCAGGTCGGCCCCGGCGAAGGCGTTGGTGATGTCGGACTGGAACCCGACGGCCCCGGTGGCATAGGCGGTCAGACCCGCCGGGAGATCCTTCGACGCGGCGGCACGGATGTCGGCGGCCGTCTGCCCGATGTCGGCGTTGGCCGTGTCCGCATCCAGGGGCACGACGCTGAGGGCGGCCTGCTGGTCCGAGCTGAACTGCGGCGTCGTGGCCCGCGGCGCGGTGGACTGCTCGCCGAGGGCGGCGCCGCGCTCGGTGATCGCGGCGATGTCCGCGTCGGTCAGCTCGGCGCCGTCCCGGCTCCAGACCACGATGGCGGAGGTTTGCTTCGCGGAGGGGAACTCGGTGAGGAGCTTGTCGACCTGGGCGGCCTGGCTCGAGGAGGGGAGGCCCGAGCTGGGAAACTCCTCCGAATCATTGGCCGGGAGGAGCGTGAACAGCAGGCCGACGGCGACGGCCGTCGCGGCCAGGACGATCCAGGCCGTGCCTCGACCGGTGATGAACCGCAGAATCGCAATCACGATTTCCTCCAATTAGCCTGATTGCTAGGCGCCCTAGCTATGTCTCGTAATAGTATGGCCATATGGATGAACGCCGCAAGTTCGTTCCCGGGTCTGAGACGGGCGCTTCCGGTGCGCCCGCAGGCGTCACCCCGGCCACTGCCGCCCGCCCGGGCCCGGCCGCTGCCTCACTGCCGCCCGCCGCCGCGATCGGAGTCTGTCTGCACGAGATCGTGCAGCTCTCGCGCGCCTTTGAACGCCAGGTCGGGCAGGCCCTCGAGGTGAACTCGACCGACCTCTCCGCGATGGAGCACCTGATGCAGGAGGGGCCGCTGACCCCGAGCGAGCTGTCGCGCCGCCTGGACATCTCGACCGCGGCGACCACCCTCGTGGTCGACCGCCTGGTCGCCCTCGGGCATGCGCAGCGGCATCCGCACGCCTCGGACCGCCGCAAGGTGGTCGTGGTGCCGGCCCCCTCGTCGGTGGTCCGCGCCTTCGAGGAGCTGCGGCCCGTGATCGGCGGCGTGGCCGCGCTGGCGGAAGACCTGTCGGCGGCCGAGCGGAACGTCGTTGCGGAGTTCCTCGCGCGGGTCGTGGGTGTCTATCGCGACTCCCTGCAAGACGGCGGGCCGGCGCTGCCCGGCAGTCGCCCCGCGGCCTAGCCGAGACCGGCCCGCCCGCCGCGGGCGGGGCGTGGTGAGGGTGGCCTTGTTTTGAGGGAATCAAAACAACTGTTAGCGTGGAGGCATGACGGGGACAGAGGTGACGCAGGCCGGGGCGCCGGAGCCCCTCGACGCGAGCATCCGTGCGTCGAACCTCAAGGTCACCGCGCCCCGCCTGGCCGTGCTCCGGGCCTTGACGGATGCCCCGCACTCCACGGCAGAACGGCTCTTCACTGCCGTGCGGCTGCAGCTTCCCGGCACGTCCCTGCAGGCGGTCTACGGTGTTCTGGCGGCCTTCACCGCTGCCGGAATCGCGCGCAAGATCGAGCCCGCCGGGTCCTCGGCCCTGTTCGAGCGCCGGGTCGGCGACAACCACCACCACATCGTCTGCACCCGCTGCAACGCCGTGCACGATGTGGACTGCGCCGTGGGCGACGCCCCCTGCCTCACTCCCGCCAACGCGTCCGGCTTCGCCGTGCACACGGCCGAGGTCACCTACTGGGGCCTCTGCCCCGACTGCCAGAGCGAAGCGGCCGGCACCGACCCCACCCCGATCGGCGCCACGCCGGTCGACCCCACACTTACCGCACCTGCCCAGCTGTCGAACAAAGGAGCACGATGACTATCAAGCCCACCACCACGCAGACGGGAACCCCCGTCGCCAGCGACGAGCACTCCCTGACCGTCGGAACCGACGGTGTCACGGCCCTGCACGACCGGTACCTGGTCGAGAAGCTAGCCCAGTTCAACCGGGAGCGCATCCCGGAGCGCATCGTGCACGCCAAGGGCGGCGGAGCACACGGCGTCTTCGAGGTCACCGGGGACGTGTCCGCGTACACCCGCGCCGCGGTCTTCCAGCCCGGCACCACCACCGAGACCCTGCAGCGCTTCTCCAGCGTCGCCGGCGAGCAGGGCAGCCCCGACACCTGGCGCGACGTGCGCGGCTTCTCGGTGAAGTTCTACACCTCCGAGGGCAACTACGACATCGTCGGCAACAACACCCCGGTGTTCTTCATCCGCGATGGCATCAAGTTCCCCGACTTCATCCACTCGCAGAAGCGCCTGCCAGGCTCCGGCCTGCGCGACGCGACCATGCAGTGGGATTTCTGGACTCTGTCCCCGGAGTCCGCGCACCAGGTCACGTACCTGATGGGCGACCGCGGTCTGCCGCGCTCGTGGCGCGAGATGCCCGGCTTCGGCTCGCACACCTACCAGTGGATCAACGCCGCCGGTGAGCGCTTCTGGGTCAAGTACCACTTCACCTCCAACCAGGGCAACATCGAGATGGAGGGCTCGGAGGCCGAGCTCATCGCCGGCGCCGACGCCGACTACTACCGTCGCGACCTCTCCGACGCCATCGATGCCGGCGACTTCCCCTCCTGGGACGTGTCGGTGCAGGTCATGCCCTACGAAGAGGGCAAGACCTACCGCTACAACCCGTTCGACATCACGAAGGTCTGGCCGCACGCCGACTTCCCGCTGATAAAGATCGGCACGCACACCCTCAACCGCAACCCGGAGAACTTCTTCGCCGAGATCGAGCAGGCGGCCTTCTCCCCGGCGAACTTCGTTCCCGGCATCGCGGCCAGCCCCGACAAGATGCTGATGGCGCGCATCTTCTCCTACCCGGACGCCCAGCGATACCGCGTCGGCACGAACTTCGCCGAGCTGCCCGTCAACGCGCCGAAGTCGCCGGTGAATAACTACTCGCAGGATGGCGCGGCGCGCCACCACTACAACCCGCCGACCGCGCCGAACTACGCGCCAAACTCGCTCGGCGGCCCGGTGGCCGACCCGCTGCTCGCGGCGGAAGGCGGCTGGGAGAACGACGGCGAGCTCCTGCGCGCCGCGGCGAAGCTGCGCAGCGATGACAGCGACTTCGGCCAGGCCGGCACGCTGTACCGCGACGTCTACGACGACGCGGCCAAGGCACGTTTCCTGGACACGATCACCGGCGCCATCAGCGGGGTCCAGCGCCCCGAGGTGACCGAGCGGGCCATCGCGTACTGGACCAGCGTCGACGCCGACCTCGGCGTGAAGCTGCGCGCGAACCTCGCGACCTGGGCCGAAGCCGACCTGCTGGCCGAGGCCGCATCCGGTTACCCCGTCGAGTAGCGGGACCCGCGGCACCGCGGCATCCGTTCGCACGCAACGCCCGGTCTCTCTCGAGGCCGGGCGTTGCGCGTGCCCGGGGCGCCGCCCGGATGGGCACGCGGAGGGGCAGGCACGCGTGGAGTCGCCGGCTTCAGGCGCGGGCCGGGCCGCCCTGCACCGCGAGGAGGGCGGCCCGCAACCGGCTGTCCGCATCGGCCGCGACGGACGCGATCTCCGGGGCGTGGCTGAGCTGCACCATGATGGCTGGATTGATGGCTTGCACGGTGGTGGCTTCGGCGTCGGGACCGCGTCGCACGACCACATTGCAGGGGAGCAGGGCGCCGATCTCGGGGTCGGCCATGATCGCCCGCCGTGCCAGCCCCGGGTTGCAGGCGCCGAGAATCAGATAATCGCCGACCGTCTGGGCCGCGTCCGCGCCGAGTTTCTCCGCGAAGGTGGCGTGCACGTCGATTTCAGACAGCACCCCGAAGCCCTGGGCGGCGAGGGCCACCCGGGTCAGCTGGACCGCCTCGTCGAACGGTGCGTCCACCGTGATCGTGTGTGCGTAGGTCATCGTGTCCTCCTGTCGGCCGGGCCCGCGTTCAGGGTCGGGCGGCCTGTTCTGGAACCATCATGCGCGCCAGACCACCCGCGCGCCACCGCGCCGGGTGACCAACACGAATCCGGTGTGAATCGCGCGTGGATCTAGCCGGGCAGGGGCGCGGCGTGCCCGGTGACCAGGGCGGCGCTCTGCTCCCAGAGCGCCGCGGCCAGGGCAGGGTCGTAGGCCTGCTTGTTGGCCTTCTGGATGACGCGCTTCTCGTAGTACTCGCCTGACACCCAGTCGGTCCCGGGCTTCGCGGTCGCCAGCCAGACCAGGGTGTCGGCGCCCTGTTCCGCCCCGAGCAGCAGTCGCTTGAGCGGGGTGCGGTAGATCAGCCGCATCAGGGTGGTCGACCCGGTGGAGAAGCTCGTCGCGACCACGCCGGGGTGGAAGGCGGCCGTGCTGATTCCCTGGTCGTGGAAGCGGTGGTGGAGCTCTCTGGTGAAGAGGATGTTCGCGAGCTTGCCGTCGCCGTACGCCTTGTTGGCGGAGTACTTCGTCTCGGCCTGCAGATCGTCGAGGTCGATCTTTCCGAAGAGCAGGTTGGCGGCGCTGGACGTGTTGATCACCCGGGCCTGGCTGGCGACGAGCCGCTCCATTAGCAGCGTGGTCAGCAGGAAGGGGGCCAGGTGGTTGACCTGGAAGGTCAACTCGTAGCCATCGACGGTCGTTTCGCGATTGCCCATGATGCCGCCGGCGTTGTTGGCGAGCACGTCGATCCGGGGGTAGCGTTCCAGCAGCTGCGCCGCGAGGGTGCGCACCTCGTCCAGGCGGGCGAAGTCGGCGACGAAGAAGTCCGCGCCGAGCTCCGCGGCCACGGCGGCGGTCTTGGCGGGGGAGCGGCCCACGATCACGACGCGGTCGCCGTCCCGGCCGAGGGCGCGGGCGGCGGCGGTGCCGATCCCGTCGCTGGCGCCGGTGATCAGGATTGTTCGTGCGGTCATTCTGGTCCCCCTGGGTCGAGTGATTCGGTGTTACCTGGCATAGCCGCCCTTCTCGAGGCCGGCTTCGATCTCGAAGCGGTTGCGCAGCGGATTGCGGCCGGCCACCAGGTAGAGCAGCGGAAAGACCATGCCGAAGCGCTGCCACTGGCGTTTGTGCACGGCCTCGTGCTCGAGGATCGCCGTCGACACGTTCTGGTTGGTCAGGTAGCAGGCGCCGACGCAGGATCCGCCGCGGCCGAAGGTCCAGGCGGGCATCCCACGGAAGACGACGAGGCCGCCTCGGCGCTCGACCGTGCCGGTGCTCCAGATCGAACCCCAGACCAGGCCCACCGTGGTGGCGTAGAGGTAGCCGGCCCGGCTGATGGGGGAGTCGAACAGGATGCGGCGCACCCCACCAGCGTAGGCGGCCCCCGCGGCAGAAGGCTGAGTATCCGATGATCCTCGACGGTGACGCTCGACTGTGACTCCGCGGCGCAGGTTGAGCGTGGCGGCGGTGGTTCTAGCCCGCGCCCGCGTCCACAACGTGCGCCGCGACGGGCGGGAGCCTTCGGGGCACGAGGGCGAGGGGGCCGAGGGGACGGGGGACGGCGGCCGGCGGCCCGGCCCGCCGATCAGGGGCGCCCGTACTCCTCGAGCAGGCGCAGCCAGACCTCGCTCAGGGTCGGGTAGCTCGGAACGGCGTGCCACAGCCGGCGGATCGGCACTTCGCCGACCACGGCGATGGTCGCCGCGTGCAGCAACTCCGCGACATCCGGCCCGACGAAGGTGACGCCGAGCAGAACCTCGCGGTCCAGGTCCACGATGGCACGCGCCGACCCGGTGTAGTCGTCGGCGTGCACGGATGCCCCGGCCACCCAGCCGAGGTTGTAGTCCAGCACCCGGATGTGGAACCCTGCCCTCTCGGCAGCGTCCCGGGTCAGCCCGACAGACGCGACTTCGGGGTCGGTGAAGGTGACCTGCGGCACGGCCGCATGGTCGGCGGTGGCGGCGTGGGTGCCCCACGGTTGGTCGTCGACGGGCGTGCCGGCGGCCCGGGCCGCGATCACATCGCCGGCCGCCCGCGCCTGGTACTTGCCCTGGTGGGTGAGCAGGGCCCGGTGGTTGACGTCGCCGGTGGCGTAGAGCCAGGCCCCGGCCAGCTCGGGGGAGGAGCCCTGCACGAGCAGGGTGTCGTCGACCTCGAGCCAGTCGCCCGGGACGAGGCCGACCGTCTCCAGCCCGACGTCCCGGGTGCGGGGCAACCGGCCGGTGGCCACGAGCACCTCGGTCGCGGTGACCCGGGTGCCGTTGGAGAGGGTAAGGGTCACGTCGCCGTCACCGTTGCGGGCGGCCCCGGTGGTCGAGACGCCGGTGAGCACGGTGACGTCGCCGGCCCGCAGCGCCGCCGTGACGAGTTCGCCGGCGAAGGGCTCCTGTGTGCTCAGCAGGCCTCCGCGCACGATCATGGTGACCTCCGCGCCGAGGGAGGCGTACGCGGTGGCCATCTCGGCGGCGACCACGCCGCCGCCGATGATGGCCAGGCTGTCCGGGATGCCCCGGGCGCTGGTCGCCTCGCGGCTGGTCCACGGCGAGACGGAGGCCAGGCCGGGGATGTCCGGCAGCAGGGCCGCGGATCCCGTGCTGATGACCACCGCGTGCGTGGCGGTCAGCACGGTCGCCCGGCCGTCGGCGGAGGTCACGGTCACCTCGCGCACGCCGCTGAGGCGGGCGTGGCCGCGCACCAGGGCGATCCCGGCCTTCTCCAGCCAGCGAACCTGGCTCTCGTCCGACCAGTCGTGCGTGATGGCGTCGCGGCGGCGCAGCACCGCCGCGACATCCACGTCGCCGGTCACAGCCTCGACGGCCCCGCCCACACGCCGGGCTGCGGCCAGGGCGGCGCCGCTGCGCAGCAGGGCCTTCGACGGCATGCAGGCCCAGTAGGAGCACTCGCCGCCGACCAGTTCGGCCTCGACGATGACGGTGCGCAACCCGGACGAGCTGGTGCGGTCGGCGACGTTCTCACCCACGGCGCCGGCGCCGATCACGATCACGTCATAGGTGCTGCTGCTGGCGGCGGGCATCCGTCTCTCCTCGGTCAGTGGTGCGGTCAGTACTTCGGTCAGTGCGTCGGTCAGTGCGTCGGTCGGTGCTTCGGGAGCGGCTCAGCGGCCGACGAAGGTCGCGGGCTTCCGGGTCACGAAGGCTTCCATGCCGATGAGGGAATCTTCGGTCGCGGCCAGGCGGGCCAGGGCTGGCTGCAGCTCCGCCTCGGCGGCCGCGGCGCCGTCGCGCACGGCGGTGCGGGCGTTCGCGAGGGTCGCCTGCACGGCGAGCGGCGCCTGGGCGGCGACCCGCTCGGCCAGTTCCAGCGCACGGTCGAACTGGGTGCCGTCCGGCACGACCTCCTGCACGAGACCGATCCGGTGAGCCTCCGCGGCGTCGAACATGTCGCCGGTGAGGAGCCAGCGCATCGCATTGCCCCAGCCGGCGGAGCGCGGGAAGCGAATGGTGGCGCCGCCGAACGGCAGGATGCCGCGGGCCACCTCGATCTGGCCGAACCGGGTCGACTCGGCCGCGACGGAGATGTCGCTGGTGAGCATGAGCTCGATGCCGAGGGTGAGGCAGGTGCCCTGCACCGCCATCACCACCGGTTTGGACACGCTCCGCCCGTCGACCTGCCACGGGTGGATGCCGCCTTCGGGCACCATGTCGAGGCCGTCCGGCCCGATCCTCGGCCCGACGTCCGCCAGGTCGAGACCGGCCGTGAAATGGTCGCCGACGGCGTAAACGAGGCCGACCCGCAGCTCGGGGTCGCGTTCGAGCTCACCGTAGGCGAGGGCCAGCTGCTGCAGCAGGGCGAAGTCGGCGGCGTTGCGCTTCTCCGGTCGGTTGAACCCGATCAGGAACACATGTCCGCGCCGCTCCGTGATGATCCTTGGTTCGGAACCGGACTGCTCGGAACCGGAAATCTGCTCGTTCACGGATGCCTCCTTTGGCGTCGTGACGCTCGGCGCGTCGGTCCTATGCTACGGGTGTGCCGCCGGGTCGGTGAGCGCAAGGCCGGGTCAGAGCGGGTTAATGGGGCCTCGGTCGAGACCGGGCCGACTTCGTCAGCGGGTCAGGGCGCCGATGATGCGCAGGATGCTGGGGAGGTCGTCGCTGGCCGCTTCCGGTGACGACGGCGAGAAGCCGGCGATGGTGGCTCCGGCCAGCTCGAAGTTCGCCCGCAGGGCGGTGATCGCCGCGTTCAGCGCCTCGACGCTCAACCCGAACGGGTACAGGTCGGCCAGGCCGCCCAGCACGGACGGGTCCAGCACGTTCAGGTCCAGGTGCAGGTAGAACGCCGTTGCCCCGGTGGCGAGCACGGCGGCGACCAATGCATCGGGGGTGTCCAGGTCCTCGATCGGGAGGCTCACGATCCGGAGTTCCTGAATCAGGTCGGCTTCGGCCGGGTCGATGTCCCGGGCGCCGCCGATCACGACCCGCTCCAGCGGGATGCGGTCGGCGGCGCCGAGGGTCAGACCCTCGGCCCCCTCGCCGGTGATGGCCCGCAGCACCATGCCGGCGAACCCGCCGGAGGGCGAGGACTCCGGGGTGTGCAGGGCCGGGTGCGCGTCGAGCCAGACCAGGGCCAGGTGACCCGGATGCTCCCGCGCGGCGTGTTCGACGGCGGCGAGGGAGATCCCGTTGTCGCCGCCGATCGTCAGCACCGCGTCGGTGCTGCCGCGGAGCGTGGCCGCGAGGCGCTCCCGCACCGTGACCAGGGTGGAGAAGCGGTCGATGCCGGTGCCCTGCGAATCTCCGGCCTCGACCGGCACGGGAACCTCCCGGGTCGCCGACGAGGGAAGGTCGCCCCGGATCGCCTCCGCCCCGTCACTCAGGCGCATCGCGCGCGGAGAAACCGAACCCTGCCACTGCGGCACAACAACGAAGGTGGGAGCCATCTCCTCAGTATGCTCCAAGACCCTGATTCCGCGGGAGATTTCTGCGGGCACAGAGACGGGCGCCGGCGGGATGTTCCCGTCGGCACCCGGTTGCGCCCCGAGCGGAGGCCCGGAGCGTTGCTACTGCGTGATGGAGCTGGTTCCGCCGGCCTTCATGGCGGCGAGCCGGGCGTCGACCTCGGAGAGCTCGCCGAGGTCTTCGAGGCTTTCGAACTGGGCGTCCAGGCTCGATGCGGCCAGCTCGTTGGCACCGCGCACGCGGGCTTCCTCGCGGCGGATCTTGTCTTCGAAACGGCTGACCTCGCTGGTGGGATCCATGATGTCGATGCTCTTGACGGCATCCATCACCTTGGTCTGCGCCTCGGCGGTCTTCGAGCGGGCGATCAGTTCGTTGCGCTTGGAGGAGAGCTGGTTCAGCTTCTCCTTCATCTTGTTCAGGCCGTCCTTGAGCTGGGCGACGACGGCGGTCTGCGAGGCGATCTGCGGCTCGGCCTGCTTCGCTTCCTTCTCGGACTGCATCTGGCGTCCGAGGGCCACCTTGGCGAGGTTGTCGAAGCGGTCCGCGTCGGCCGCGTTGCCGGCCGAGCGCAGTTCATCCGCTTTGCGGCTGGCTGCCAGGGCCTTGCTGCCCCACTCGCTCGCCGCCTCGACGTCTTCGCGGTAATCGTCCTCGAGCAGGCGCAGATTGCCGATCGTCTCTGCGATGGCGCTCTCCGCGTCGGCGATGCTGTTGGTGTAGTCGCGCACCATCTGGTCGAGCATGCGCTTCGGGTCCTCCGCGGAGTCCAGAAGCGCGTTGATGTTCGCCTTGGCCAGCTGGGAGATGCGGCCGAAGATTGACTGTTTCGTCATTGCGGTGTCCTTTCGAATGTCCGGATGAACGGATGTTTCCATTGTGTCGGGAAGTGGTGTGAAACGGATGTGCCCGGCGCCTAGAACCTGCCCCCGCCGCCGCGGCGTGACCGGGCGCCCGCGCCGCCGAAACCGCCGGGGATGCCGAAGCCGCCGCCCCCGCCTCGGCGACCGCCCCCGCCCCCGCCGCCGAACATGCCGCCGCTCCGGCCGCCTCCGCCGCCGGACAGGATCGAGCTGATCAGGATGCCGCCGAGGATGGCGCCCATCGTGCCGTTGTCGCCGCCTCCGCCTCCGTAGCCGGCACCGCGGGCGCCCTGACCGGCGAACCCGTCCACATCGTTTCGGGCGCGGGCGATGGCGTCCGCGGCGAGGGCGTTGGCGCGCTGGGAGGCCGCGAGGGCTGCGGGAGGGTCGGTGGCCGCCGTGGATTCGGCTTCGACCAGGAGCCGTCCCGCCTCGGCCAGCCGGGTCCGGGCCTCCGCGCCGACGGCCCCGCGGCGGGCGGTGATGAAGTCCTCCGCGGCCGACACCCGGCCGCGCGCCGCCAGCAGGTTCTGGTTCAGGGCGGCCTGGGCGCGCTGGGCCTGGGCGACGGCGTCCCGCACGCCCTGCAGCGCGGCATCCATCTGGGTGTTGGCGGCGTCGAGCAGGCGCATCAGTTCCAGCGGATTGACGTGGCCGGCGCCGAGCCGGGTTGTGACCTCGGCCAGCGCCTGCTCGGCCTGCTCGATCGCTCCGGGCAGCGCGGCCGACGCGGGGGTGTCGGTCGGCAGGCCGCGCGCCGTGATGATGTCGGACTGCAGCTCGGCGACCGTGCCGGCGACGCTCTGGTCGGCCGCCTGCAGGTCGGCACCCAGCCGGTCCACCGCGTCGAGCAGCAACGTCGCCTGGTCGACGGATTCCTCGGCGGCACGGATGCCGACGGCGGCGGCGGCCGTGTCGCCGCCGGCCAGCCGCGTTCCGCCCTCGGTCAGCGCGGTCGAGGTGAACGCCAGCCGCTCCCGGGCCTCGCGGGCGTTGTCGGCGACCGTGCCCAGCACTTCCTCGGAGTAGCGGGCCCCGAGCGCAGCGAGGGCGGCCTCGGCGGACGCCACCCGGTCGGAGACGGCGGCGGCCTTCCGGGCGACGGATGCCGCCATCTCCGGCGCGTTCTTCTCCAGCTGGCGCAGCTCGTCGAAGCTGTCGGCCTGCGCGTCCAGGGCGGCGTTGGCCTGGCCGCAGAGGTCGATGATCGCGCCGTACCAGGCCCGCTTCTGCTCCTCGGAGTCGGGGATGGCGTCGTCGAGCTGCTGCTGCAGTTCGAAGGCCTGGGTGAGCTGGGCCTTCGCCGTGACCAGGGTGGCCTGGAAGGCATCCGTGGCGGCGGCGCCGTACTGGGCGATCGCGAAGCCGAGTTCCTGCTCACTGGAACGGATCGCGTCGTCGGTCTGCACCAGGGTGCTCGCGGCGCGCCGTTTGAGTTCGGGGGTCGGCAGCGCCGGGAGCCCGGTCGCCGGAGCGCCCCCGGCGGACAGGGCGCCCTTGCGGCGGCCGCGGAGGACGAAGTACAGCACCAGGCCCACGATCAGGAGCACGATCACGGCGATGACCACGAACGCCAGGACGAGGAAGCCGCCGCCCCCGCCGGCCCCGCTGCCGCCGGGGGCGCTACCCGGCGTGATCGCGGGCGCGGTGACCGGTTGGCCCTGCAGGCTGGCGGCGAGGCCGTCGGCGGCCCCGATGGCGGCTCCCGCCCAGTCGTTCTCGCGCAGGGCCGGTTCGATGGCGACGGTCTCGACCTCGGTCAGCTGGGCATCCGTCAGGGCGAAGTCGGGTGCGACCGACAGCTGGTACTCCCGGTCGCCGGTGGCGACGGCCAGCAGCACGTCGTTCGTGCCCAGCCCGTTGTTGTCGGCGGTCTTGTCGGCCCACTGCGTGCGGTCTGAGACGCCGGTGAAACTGTCGACGTAGACCACGAAGAGGTCGGTTCCGGTGTCGGCATACAGCTTGTCCAGGGCCGCGGTGACCTCGTCGCTGCGTTCGGTGACGGCACCCGCCGGGTCGGCGATGTGGCTGGCCCCGAACGTGACCGGGTCCTCGGCCCACGCGACCGTGGGAGGGGCGCAGACGCAGGCCGCTGCCACGACTACCGGGATCAGCCACCGTGACCGCATGGGCCCACTTCCTCACACAGTATCGATGCTCAGGGGTTCCTTTTTCGAGCATAGAGCGGTGTGCGGGGCGAGTCCACCGTGCGCGGCGCGCTGCGGGTGCGCGGCCGGTGCGCGGTTGCGCGGGCTGCGTTGCGCCCGGTCTGTTGCGCCCTGTTACGGCTCCGCGGGGCCCGCGGGCGGGTTCCCTGCAGACTGGTGCGACACCCCACCCCCGGAACCGGCAGCGGAAGGCGACCATGACCTCAGCATTCAGCTCGCCGCCCTACCCCGCCTCCGCTCCCGCCTCCGCGCCGCGGCTGGCCGTCGTCGAAGTCACCCGTCACCGGCCCGACCTGCCCGAGTACCACGCCAAGGTGCAGGTGCTGATCGGGAACGCCGTGACCGCCGGGGAGCGCGGCGGCTGGCAGGTCACCCGGGTGGCCGCGGCCGACCTGACCACCCCCGAGCTGCTCACGGCGACGGATGCCTGCGACGCCATCCTGATCATGGGCGGTGAAGACATCGCGCCCCGGTTCTACGGCGGCTACACCGGGTACGGGGGCGAAACCCGCCACTACGAGACGGCGGATGCCGGCCAGATCGCCCTCGTGCGGCGGGCCCTGGACCGCGGCACCCCGCTACTCGGCATTTGCCGGGGCCTGCAGATCATCAACGTGGCCCTCGGCGGCACGATCGTGCAGCACATCGAGGACGGCATCCACCGCAACGTGGGAGTGCCCATCGACCGGATCCTGAGCGAGCACCCGGTTCGGCTGATCGCCGGCAGCACACTACGGGGCAGCCTCCGCGCCACCCGGATCTCGGTGCAGAGCGCGCACCACCAGTGCGTGGGCCGGCTCGGCGAGGGCCTGTCGCCGGCCGGCGTGGCCCCGGACGGTCTGGTCGAGGCCATCGAGCACGCCTCCGCCCCGATCACGGGCGTGCAGTGGCACCCCGAGGCCCCGGATTCCCCCGCCGAGCAGCTGCCGCTGCTACTGGCCGCCCTGCAGACCCAGCTGGCCCCGGCCCGCGTCGCCGAGCAGCTCGCCGCCTGAGCCCCCTCGCCGCGCACGCCACCCCGCACCCCAAGCCCCGCCCCTAACGAATTCGACGGAGATTTTGCCCCAATCGGGCCCGAACACCCCTGAAAACGCCCTTTTTCGGCAAAATCTCCGTCGAATTGGTTCGGCGCCCACCCGGCGGGCGGACCGGTGCCGGAACGGGCGCACCGGATGCCGCGCCTCGGCATGCGACGCGTCATCCGCCGGCGACGGCACCGGGTAGAGTTCAGGCACTTCCGAAAGGACCGGTCCCATCATCGAACCGAATGCCGTGCCCAGCGGCCGCACCCGCGCATGAGCGACCAGGAAGCCCTCACCCGGCAGACCATCAACCTGCTGCGCGACCTCATCCGCAACGCCTGCGTCAACGACGGCAGCCCCGATTCGGGCGGCGAGATCCGCAGCGTGCGCACGCTGGAAGGGTTCTTCGCCGGGTCCGGGCTCGACCTCGAGGTCGTCGAACCGCACCCGGGACGCGCGTCCCTGATCGCCCGCATCCCCGGCACCGACCCCACGGCGCCCTCGCTCGCCCTGGTAGGCCACCTCGACGTGGTCCCGGTCAGCGACGGCGGCTGGACCCGCGACCCGTTCACGGCCGAGATCGTCGACGGTGAAATCTGGGGGCGCGGCGCCCTCGACATGCTCTACCTGACCGCCAGCTACGCGGTCGTCACCCGCGCCATCGCGACGGGTTCGTTCCGCCCCCGCGGCGACCTCATCTTCGCGGCCGTCGCCGACGAGGAGGACGGCAGCCGGCTCGGGGTGGAATGGCTCACCGAGAACCGGCTCGACCTGATCGACGCCGACTACGTGCTGACCGAGTCCGGCGGCGCCATGGTCGGCCCCCGGCCGTTGATCTCCGCCGCGGTCGGCGAGAAGGGCATCGCCGGGCGACGCCTGGTCGTGCGCGGCACACCGGGTCACGGGTCGGCCCCGTGGGGCGCCCGAAACGCCGCCGTGATCGCAGCGGATGCCGTGCAACGGCTGGCCCGTTACCGCGCCCCGGTGCAGATCACCACCGACTGGCGGCACTACGTCGCGGCCCTGCACCTGGACGCACCGCTCGCCGAACGGCTGCTCGACCCCGCCCGGATCGATGACGCCCTGAACGAACTCGGCGTGCTGGCGGGCTTCGCCCACGCGTCGACGCACACCACCATCTCGCCCAACATCGTGCGGGCCGGCGTCAAGGACAACGTGATCCCGGCGCTCGCCACGATCACCCTCGACATCCGGGTGCTGCCCGACATCGCGGCCGCCGACGTCGACGCCTACCTGCGGGACGCCCTCGGCGACCTGGCCGACGACGTCACAATCGAGGGGGACGACTTCGCCGCCGCCACCCGGTCCCCGGTCGACACGCCGCTGTTCCACTCGCTCGGCAAGGCCGTGCGCCGCGCCTATCCCGACGCCGACCTGCTCCCGGTGCTCAGCGTCGGCGGCTCCGACGCCCGCTTCTACCGCCGGCGCGGCATCCCCGCCTACGGGTTCGCGCTGCTGAGTCGCCACTGGGACTACGGCACGTTCCGCCAGCTGTTCCACGGCAACGACGAGCGCATCGACATCGGTTCCATCGCTCTCACCGTCGCAGCCCTCGACACCGTCGTGCGCGACTTCCTCGACTGACCCGTGAATCGAACCATGCAGACCAGGCGGCGACGGATGCGCTCCCGCGCCAACTCCGGAGCCGTCTCCTACCTCGCCATCCCCGCGTTCCTGGCGATCTACCTGGTCGTCGGCCTGTACCGGCCGGTGCCGCTCTGGGTCGCCGGGCTCTACCTCGTCGTGAGCGTCGCCTGCTTCGTCTTCTACGCGGTGGACAAGTCCGCCGCACAGAACGGCCGCTGGCGGGTCTCGGAGAGCACTCTGCTCCTGCTGGGGCTGGCCGGCGGCTGGCCCGGCGCGATCGTCGCTCAGCAGACGCTGCGCCACAAGACCCAGAAGGCCAGTTTCCGCTCCGCATTCTGGGGGAGCGTGATCGTCAACGCGGTGGTCTTCGTGGCCTGCTTCTCGCCGCTGCTCTACGGGGTGCTCGCCGGCTGACAGGCTCGCTCAGTACCCCGGCTCGCTTGCGAGCCCCGCCGAGTTCGACACTTGCGGTCGAGTTCGACCGGCGTGCGAGGCGAACTCGACCGGAACGGGCGAACTCGGCGCGCGCCGGGGAGCGCGGGGCCGGTTTCAGCGCGCCAACGCGAACAGCACGAATCCGATCAGCGGCAGCGTGCCCTGGATGAGCGCCGCCCGTAGGTAGCCGGGTCCGGTCGTGGTGAGCACGGTGGCCGCGAGCACCATCGCGCCGGTCGTGAAGAGGATCAGGGCTGCGCCGGCGGCAGTCTCGCCGCTGAAGTACAGGACCAGGCCGATGGCCGCACCCACGCCGAGGAACAGATTGTAGAAGCCCTGGTTGTAGGCCAGGGAACGGGTGGTGTCGGCATCCGCCTGGCTGGTCAAGTTGAAGCGTTTCCAGGTGGCCGGTCTGGTCCACCAGACGCTCTCCATCAGGAAGATGTAGCCGTGCAGGATGGCGGCGAGGGCGACGAAGACGCCGGCAAGGATGCTCATCCGAGCGGCCTAAGGGGACGAGGCCGCCGCCGGTCCAGAAGCGCCGTAACCACTTGACACCTTTTCCCCGCGTGCAACCCTGCTAGATGTCTCAGTCTTGGCGCCGCGCCTGGTCTCGAGCGACCTGGAGGATGTCATGGGAATTGTGGAATACGAGCCCGGAACGCCGTTCCCCGGCGTGATCGGCCGAACGGCCGACGAGTCGAGTCCGGCCTGGCCGGCGCCCATCCGGGCGAAGAAAGATGCCCCGAACGTGCTGACCATCGTGCTGGACGACACCGGCTATGGCCAGCTCGGCTGCTACGGCGGCCCGATCGCCACACCGAACTTCGACGCCCTCGCGGCATCCGGGGTGCGGTACAACAACATGCACACGACGGCGCTGTGCTCGCCGAGCCGTTCGTGCATCGTCACCGGGCGCAACCACCACAGCAACGGCATGGCCGCGATCACCGAGCTCGCCTCGGGGTACCCCGGCTACGACGGGGTCATCCCGTTCGAGAACGGATTCCTCTCCGAAATGCTGCTCGAGCAGGGCTACAACACCTTCATGGTGGGCAAATGGCAAATGGCAAATGGCACCTGACGCCGAGCAACCAGGAGACCGCCGCCGGTCCGTACACCCGGTGGCCGCTTGCCCGGGGGTTCGAACGTTTCTACGGCTTCCTGGGCGGCGATACCAGTCAGTGGTACCCAGACCTGGTCTACGACAACCACCAGGTCGACCCGCCGAAGACCCCGGAGGACATGGTCCCCACCCTGCTCGACCTGCTCGAGGTCAAGCCCCCGGCCACCAGCAGGGGCGTCACCCAGTCGCCCCTGCAGGGGGTGAGTTTCGTCGACACGCTCAACGACCAGTCGGCGCCCACCCGGCACCACACCCAGTACTTCGAGATGCTCGGCCACCGGGCGATCTACCATGACGGATGGCGCGCCGTCTGCCCCTGGCCTGGCCCGTCGTTCGCGGAGGCCGGGATGCCCTTCGGTGAGTCCATCACCGCGGAGAAGCTGTCCGAGCTCGACGCGACCGGCTGGGAGGTCTACCGGGTGGCGAGCGTCCCGGCGGAGCCAGGTTCGCGGCGCACCCTGTGGACGCCGGCGCAGCATAGAACGTGCGCCGGCGCCCATAAGGTGCGCCGTGACACCGCCGCGAGCAAAAGCCCGCGCGTCCGGCACAGCGGAGTGGCGCACACTGGATGGATGACAGAAATCGGGTTCGACGGTGATGGGCTGGCCTGTCCCGCCTGCGGCGTCGAGATGACGGAGGACGGCGTGGACACCGCCGAGGGGCTCGAGTCCTGTCATCGCTGTCCGCGATGCCGCCTGGTGGTCGTCGTGCCCGGCCTCTGGTCGACCTGAGCCAAATCTCCGCCGAGCCGTGACTTTCGCCCCCTTCTCTTAAGCTTTAAGGAGATCTGCTCACGGCTCGGCGGACCCGACAGGGGTGCTGCGGCCCAACGGCGTGCGTGAACGAACACGCCCACTCAGGCCGATTCCGCCTGGATCACGCCTCACGCGAGTAGCCTGTTGCATTCATCATTGCGCGGAGCAATGGCCGTTCGCGAAGTTCGAAGTTACGGAGCAACCCATGACCGCCGAATCAGTCTGGATACCACCCAACGCGCTCGCTCACTTGACGGAGGAACTCGCGCGCCTGGCCACCCACCCCAATCCCGACCGCGCCACCCTCGAGCGGGTGCGCGAACTGCGCAAGACCCTCAGTCAGGCAGAAGCCTCGATCAAACCGGATGACGGCCTGGTGGAACCCGGGATGAGGATCACGGCGATGATCTCCGGGGACACCCGCGCCACGGTCTTTCTTCTCGGCCAACGGGAACTCGTTGCACTCGACCCTAACGTGGGAGTCGATGTCTACTCCCCGTCGTCCCCGGTCGGCCAGGCCATCATCGGAAGCCGGGTCGGCGACATCGTCACCTACGACACCCCGGCCAGAGCCGGCATTCAGATCGAGATTCTGGCGGCCGCTCCCTACAAAGGATAGTCGGAGAGAAAATCCACAGGCGCGGGCGGCCGTTCCTGACCGAGCCGGCCACATTCATCCGTGGGCTTGAGTCTGAAGCGCCTGTCGCGGAACCACCGCCGGTCTAGACAGCAAAAGGTGGGCAGAGAATTCTCTGCCCACCTTTTGACTGGGGGTGTCCTACTGAGTTGTCTTACTTGGCAGCGACCGTGATGAGCGGGGCTCCGGCCGTCACCTGACCAGAGGATACCTCGTCGATCGAGCCGAACTTGCGGGGGTTCGTCACCAGGACCGGGGTCACCAGCGAGTAGCCGGCATCCTCGATCACCTTGCGGTCGAAGGTCACCAGCGGAGTGCCCGCCTCAACCCGGTCCCCCGCGGCTACCTTCACGTCGAATCCCTTGCCGGCCAAGTTCACGGTGTCGATGCCCACGTGAATGAGCAGTTCCACACCGCTGTCGAGCAGCAGGCCGAAAGCGTGACCGGTCGGCTGAGCGACGACGACCTTGCCCGCAGCGGGTGCATAGACGGTGTCCTCGGTCGGATCCACTCCGACTCCGATTCCGACGATGCCCTTGCTGAACACGGGGTCGGGAACGTCGGCGAGCGGAACCACGATACCGGCGACCGGTGAACCGATCGTTGCCAGCAGGGTGGCGACTGCGGTCGCCGTGCCGGTGCCACCGGCAACAACCGGTGCTGCAGCGTTCGAGGCAAATGCCGCGTCTTCATTCGACTCAGCGGCCAGGGCGATCGCAGCGGAAGCTTCCGCCTTCTGCTCGGGAGTCTTGTAGCCGGAGATGATCACGAGGACCATCGCGGTGATGAAGGATGCAGCGACGGCACCCGCATAGAGCGGGATGTTGTCGAACGCGGGGATGGTCAACAGCGAGGTGAAGACGAATGCGCTTGTCTTCACGCCACCGCCGAGGCCGATGATGACGCCACCGACGAGGCAACCGACGAGCATGCGCGGGTAGATGCGCTTGAACCGCAGGTGGATTCCGTAGAGCGACGGTTCAGAGATGCCACCGAGGAGGCCGGCCGCGAGCGCGCCCGTTGCCGTCTGCTTCATCAGGCGGTCCTTTTCACGGATGGCGAGGAACAGCACGCCGGCAGTTGCGCCGAAGCACGCGAAGTTCCATGCACCCATGGGGCCCTGGATGAAGTCATAGCCGAGGGACTGGATGTTGAGAAGCATGATCGCGTTCAGGGGCCAGTGCAGGCCGAGCGGAACCATGAACGGGTAGGCCAGCGGAATGACAACCGCGAAGATGAACGGCGAGAAATCGTTGATCGACTTGAGGAAGTTACCGAGACCGGCACCGCCGTAGACGCCCATCGGGCCGATCAGGAAGGCGGTCAGCGGGATCATGATCAGCATGCTGAGGAACGGCACGAAGATCAGCTGCACGCTGGACGGAATGATCTTCTTGAGACCCTTCGTCAGTAGACCGAGCACAGCGGCCATCATCAGCGGCGGGAAAACCTGCGAGCTGTAGTCTGTGACGGTCAGCGGCAGTCCGAAGATCTGAACGACGGATGCGTGGCCGCCGAAGACGGATTCTGCACCTGCCGTCTGTCCCAGAGCGGCGAAGCCCGGCAACATGACGACGGCCATGATTCCGAATCCGACCCAGGGGTCGGCGCCGAGCCGCTTGGAAGCGTTGTAGGCAACCATGAGCGGCAGGAAGACGAAAACGCCCTGCCACATCAGGTTGATGAACTGCCAGGACGGGTCGAGGGTCACGCCCGGGGCGTTCCAGGCCGGAATGACGCCGAGGGTTGCCATCAAGGCCATGAACGTGATGAACAGGGATGCGCCCAGCAGCGCGCCCAGGATCGGGCGGAAGGAGTCGGACAGGATCTCGAAGAAGGTGTCGAGCGCGGCGAATTTTCCGCGGGGGCCCTTCGCGCGCTCCGCGGCCTTCACATCGGCAATGCTGTCGCCCGTGCCGTGATTCTTCATCTCGGGAAGCGCCATAATGTCGTTGTAAACGGTCTCGACTGCTCCGCCGATGACAACCTGGTAGCGGTTGCCCGTCTGCGGAACCGCACCCAAGACCAGGGGTATCGCCTCAACGGCCGCTTGATCGATCCCCGATGCGTCCTTCAGCGTGAAACGCAGTCGGGTGGCACAGTGGGTGAAGCCGACGATGTTGTCGGCCCCTCCAATACTATTAATTATGTCTGCAGCGGGTTTCGATGCCACCTGGGGCTCCTTAGGGTGTTGACGCGAGAGATGTGATTCCCGCATGGTGCAGCTCTGCACGACGGTTCTGGCGAGCAGAGCAGATCGTGTCGAGTAACACGTATCATTAGCAATGGTAACGGTTTATTCGCCTACCTGAGAATTTCCCTTGTCAAGGCCTTGTCGATTGGAAGTCGTGGGCGCGGGTCTCGGCCAGAGACACGGACGAGCTCCGGGTCGCAGAAAACGCGTGCGATCAGGACGGCATGACACCATAACTGGATGACTACCGGGATAGACCCAGGGCTGGTGCCGGAACTTTTTGTGCGGAACATTAAAGCCAGCATCGGATTCTGGTGTGCGCTCTGTGGCTTCGAGATTAGGTACGACCGCCCGGACGAAAGCTTCGCGTACATCACCCTGGGAATGGCCCACCTGATGCTCGAACAGGCCGACGTCGGGAGAAGCTGGATCACGGGGCCGCTCCAGGTCCCTTACGGACGGGGCGTCAACTTTCAGGTGGCCGTGCCCGACGTCGAGCCGATCCTGGCGGCATTGCGCGAAGCCGACGTCTCGCTGTTCATGCAGCCCGAGACCAAGTGGTACCGCATGGCCGACCAGGAAGCCGGTGTGCGTCAGTTCCTCGTCACCGATCCCGACGGATACCTGATTCGGTTCCAAAGTTCAATCGGCCGGCGCGGCCGCACTGACGGAGGACTAGCTTGAACGCGTGTCCCCTTCCGCGATCGACGCACCGCTCACGCTGCCGGCGTGGAGCGCCTTCTGGAGAGCTATCGAGCGGTGCCGCCGACGGCGTCCGTTCGACTCGCCAAGCCCACCTCGAACCTGTTCCGGTCACGCACGAAGCCGAACGCCAGGGGCCTCGATACCTCGGGTTTGACGGAAGTGATCGCGGTGGACCCGGATGCGCGCACGGCCGACGTGAGCGGCATGTGCACCTACGAGAGTCTCGTCACTGCGACTCTGATTCACGGGCTGGCGCCGCTGGTCGTGCCGCAGCTGAAGACGATCACCCTCGGCGGCGCGGTCACCGGCCTCGGTATCGAGTCGACCTCGTTCCGCAACGGCTTGCCGCACGAGTCCGTGCTGGAAATGGACATCCTCACCGGTGCGGGTGAAGAGGTCACCGCCTCGCCCGACGAGCACGCAGACCTTTTCCGCGCCTTCCCGAACTCTTATGGCACCCTCGGCTACGCGGTGCGCTTTCGAATCGAGCTGGAGCCGGTGGCGCCGTTCGTCGAGCTCCGGCATCTGCGGTTCCACGCGCTCGCTGACCTCGTCGCGGCGACGGATGCCATCATCGCAACCGGTGTGCTGGACGGAGCTCGCGTGGACTACCTCGACGGAGTGGTGTTCAGCGCCGAAGAGAGCTGCCTCTGTGTGGGCACGCAGACCGCGGCGCCCGGGCCGGTGAGCGACTACACCGGCCAACAGATCTACTACCTCTCCATCCAACACGATTTCGGCATCAGGCACGACCGGCTCACGATCCACGACTATCTGTGGCGGTGGGACACGGACTGGTTCTGGTGTTCGGAGGCGTTCGGCGCCCAGCGGCCACGCATCCGAGCGCTCTGGCCGCGCACGCTTCGGAGCAGCGGTTTCTACTCGAAAACTGATGCGCTACGAACAACGATTCCACATCGGTGATCGCATCGAGCGCCTCCACGACCGCCCGCCCCGTGAACGCGTCGTGCAGGACGTCGAGGTGCCGATCGAGCGATGTGCAGACTTCCTCGGCTGGTTTCTCGACACCGTGCCGATCCAGCCGATCTGGTTGTGCCCTCTGCGGTTACGCGGCCACAGCGGCTGGCCGCTCTACCCGATCCGGCCACAGGAGACCTACGTCAACGTCGGCTTCTGGTCCACGGTGCCGAGAAACCAGACGAGGAAACTCACCCTCTCCGAGATCCTGGAGATCCTCACCGGCGGGCAGCTTCCACTCCGATTCACCGCCTACGACGGGAGTTCGGCGGGCCCGCCCGACGCCCCGCTCGGACTGGAGCTGAGAACGCCGCGGGGTACTTACTATCTGGCAACCGGCCGCGGAGACCTGGGCCTGGCCCGCGCGTACATCGCCGGGGACCTCGAGGTCCACGGGGTGCACCCCGGCGACCCCTACGAACTCCTCAGGGCCCTCGCCGGCGACCTCGTCTTCAAGCTGCCGCCGCCGCGAGTGATGGCCACCATCATCCGTTCCATCGGTCTGGAGAACCTGCGCCCGATCGCGCCGCCCGCCCAGGAAGGGCCGCCGCGCTGGCGCCGCGTCGCCGGGGGGACTGCGGCACAGCAAGACCCGGGATGCCGAGGCCATCCACCACCATTACGACGTGTCGAATACCTTCTATGAGTGGGTGCTCGGGCCGTCGATGACCTACACCTGCGCGTGCTACCCGCGCCCGGACGCATCGCTGGAGGAGGCGCAGGAGAACAAGTGCCGGCTGGTTGTCGAGAAGCTGCGGCTGAAGCCCGGTGATCGGCTGCTCGACGTCGGGTGCGGCTGGGGCGGCATGGTGCGCTATGCCGCTCGCCGAGGCGTCGAGGCCACCGGCGTGACGCTGTCGGAACAGCAGACCGCCTGGGTGCAGCGGGCCATCGCCGCAGAGGGCCTGACAGGTCTGGCCGAGGTCCGGTTCGGCGACTACCGAGACATTCAAGAGACCGGTTTCGACGCCGTGTCGTCGATCGGGCTGCTCGAGCACATCGGTGTGCGCAACTATCCGTCGTACTTCGATTTTTTGCAGTCACGGATGCGTCCCGGCGGCCTGTTGCTCAACCACTGCATCACCCGGCCGGACAACCGATCCGAAGCGTCCCCTCGCGGGTTCATCGACCGCTACGTGTTCCCGGATGGCGAGCTCACCGGCTCGGGCCAGATCATCAGCGCCGCGCAGGATGTCGGGCTGGAGGTGATGCACGAGGAGAACCTGCGCACCCATTACGCGATGACACTACGCGACTGGTGCACCAATCTGGTCGAGCACTGGGATGAGGCGGTCGCCGAGGTGGGGCTGCACACGGCGAAGGTGTGGGGCCTGTACATGGCTGGGTCGAGGCTCGCCTTCGAGACCGGTGGGATCCAGCTTCACCAGGTGCTGGCGGTCAAGCCGGATGCCGGTGGCGGCGTCGACCTGTTGTCCGTCACGTTGAATGACGATGAGGCTTCATCCAGTTTGACGATGAGTTTTGGGGGTGTGGTCGGCACGGTGACGTGGTGGTCGTCAGCGGTGACGGCGGGGATCGTCGTGGTCGTCACGATGACGGCGGTGTTCGGGCACGCGAGAGCGCCCCAGCGCTGGATCTCAGGTGCGCAAGGGTGGGGGCAGGAGCCGGCCTCGGGTGAACATGCCGATCAGCGTCCACACTGGCAGCGGGGAATCCCAACGCTGCTGGCAGGCCAGCGCCGCGCCGGCGAGGAGATTCAGTGCGTCCCCGAGCGGAGTCGGCCAGACCAGGTCGCGGTTCAGGATGTCAGGATCGGCACGGTACGCGTGCTGCACGCCCTGTTCCTGCAACCAGTCGGCGTGTGGTTCCCGCGCCCGCCGCAGCCAGCGGCGCACCGTGGAGACCGGGCGGCCCAGCTGGGCCGCGATCGTGCGGTGCCCGTCGCCGCGGGCCTTCGCAGCCAGGGCCGTGCCGATCACCTGGGCCGTGTCTGCCCGGCGCAGAACCAGTCCGGCGGGCAGCAGCACGTGCGTGGCCGCGCAGGAGAAGCAGCGGGCACGGCGGGGTCGCACCGTGACCGGTGCCTCGCCGAGGCTGCGCACCCTGCGGATGCGGCCATACCCGTGCGGGCGTAACGCCCCGGGACAACCGGGACAGCCCAGCTGCCCCGCGTCGAGCAGGGCCTCGGCCTGCTCCGGCGAGGCGACCACGATCATCGCGTCCGGCTCCATTCTGCTGCCACAAGGTCATGCCAGCAACTCTTGACTACCACACCCGGCCGGGGAAGGGGCCACCTCGTGTTGACGATGTGGCGGCCGCCGTCACCGCGCCGACCAGCCCGGCCAGGCTCAACGCGACGACCCCGGCCCGAGCCTTCCTCCGAGACCATCGCTGCTCGTCACGATGACGCCGCCGACGTCGACAACCCCATCGTCACCC
Organism: Cryobacterium sp. TMT4-10; assembly: GCF_004403275.1. Taxonomy (NCBI): domain Bacteria; kingdom Bacillati; phylum Actinomycetota; class Actinomycetes; order Micrococcales; family Microbacteriaceae; genus Cryobacterium; species Cryobacterium sp. TMT4-10. The sequence goes on along the minus strand of NZ_SOGU01000035.1, from coordinate 91,469 downwards.
ACCGCGACGCACAACCCCGGCCTCATCGTCACCCACGGAGACGTACAACACGTCGACCTGCCGCTGCGGCCGTGGTGGACGCCCTAGTCCGCCAAGGGAGTCGCTCACGTCACCGGTTCGAAGACCTCCACGGCCGTCTCCGTCGGCCTACGACGGGCGTACCCGTCGAGGTCCTTGTCCAGCGACCGCCACCGGGCCCATAGCCGGTCCCGCTCCGCTCCCGTCGCGGCGTGGGCGACGACCTGCCGTTTCCCGTCGGCGAGCTGGACCCGAGCCTTCGGATGCGCCTGGAGGTTCAGCCACCATGCGGGATAAGTGGCTTACGCCCCGGCCGTTTGAAACCTCCACGGCGGGACCCTTGTCCCCTCGCCGAGCACTCGTCCTTGTGAGACCATGCAGATGGCCGCCCTTGAGGCAACCCTCGGGGCGACTCTTCGGGCGTCGCCGCCCGTGGTGCCCAACGAGAGGATCAGATCCCCGTGACCACGACATCAACCAGGCAGTACCGAGATACCAAAGTCGATGTGAAACTCGTGCTCTGCGCTCTGTGGATCGCGATACTGTTCGTGTTCGCCTACGTGGATATCTTCGGGTTTCTCCGCGCTGATGTTCTCAACGCTGCGCTGGATGGCAAGGTGGCGACCACGGGATTCGCGATCAACCAGGTATTCCTCATCTTCACCCTGATCTACATCCTGCTTCCGGCCCTGATGGTGGTCCTGTCACTCGTGCTCAAACCACGAGTCAACCGGACCGTCAACATCGTCGTTAGCGTCCTCTACATAATCACCATCATCGGTTCGACCATCGGCGAAACGTGGTTTTACTACTTCCTCGGTAGCTTCATCGAAGTGATACTCCTCGTCGCCATTGCCCTGACCGCCTGGAAGTGGCCGCCACCTGAGATCGCACCCCGACGCTAAGCCGCTCGACGCGGACTCTGGCACGCCCCAGATCGAGCCGGCCCCACTCGCGAAGCGCCTCATCGTGATTGTCGTTCCTCACGCCGTCGCACCAGTCGGTATGGTCGGGGCATGACTATCGAGCTGCTCGCCGTATCCGCCGACGACTGGCGGGCCTGGCGGTCGGTGCGGATCGCGGCGCTGACCGACGCGCCCGGCGCCTTTGGCTCACGCCTGCAAGACTGGGCAGACGCGCCGGATGGCCGCTGGCGTGAACGCCTGTCGATCCCGGGATCGATCAATCTCCTGGCCGTCGACGTCGACGGGAGCGCTCCTGTCGGCATGGCCACTGGTACCCCGGCCACGGACCGCGGCAGCCGCGCCGAGCTCATCTCAATGTGGGTCGACCCCGCCGTTCGCAGTCGTGGTGTCGCCACTGCGCTCATTACTGCGATCGCACGCTGGGCAGCGAGCACTGGCGCGGCGACGCTGGCCCTGTCCGTGAGGCCGAACAATGTCGAAGCCCGACGAGCCTACGAAAGAAACGGTTTTACCGTCTCCGACGAACTCGGCGATCTGCTCCCGGGTGGCCAGCGGGAGCTCGTCATGCTCCGCGATCTCAGCCTCGAGCGCACCGTGAGCGACTAACGGCAGCTGCCGAACACGATTCGAGGTATCCGGAGACTGGATCTGCACGGGTTCACGAGAGGGTTGCGTTCGATGATCTCGGTTCAGGCGGTAGAGGAGCACGGTGGACGGGCCGTGCGAGGATCAGAACGCTAATGAGGGCAGTAGCGGCAATTGGTACCGCCAGGAAGTAGCTCAGTTGCGGGAAAAGTGTGTTTCCCGCGAAGAAGGTGAGGCCCCCAACCAGAGCCGCCGGGATGGCGACCAGAATGCAGGCCCATAGCGGGACGCGCATCAAGCGCGCCCAGCCCGCACCGACGAATAGGCCGATCGAGCCGCCAAGAATCAGCAGGTTGCCCGTCCGAGCTTCCGCGAGTTCCTCCCCGGTGGGTTCGAAGTGGAGCGTCATGTGTGCACCGCGACCCAACAGCACAGTACAGGAAACGACGAGGGCCGACCACGGAATGAGGATCCCTGCCCAGGCCATGACTGAGCCCGCGTACCAGCGTCTGACCTGGATGTCCATGCGTTCAGGGTATCGACGACAGAGATATCCGTGCGTGTAATTTGGGCCGCATATTTCGAACCTTCAGCGGGGACCCACTGTCGGCGGGGTGCTTGTGGAGCACTCGGGGAATTGCCATTACACGGGCGATGTGGGCCGGGGTTGGACGATCCGGACGATCCGGATAACTTCAGAGCGGAGGAAGTCTCATTTTATTCGTTCTGGGTGGGCAGGTTGCTAAGAAGGAGGCTCCTCGTGTTTATCCCCTTGTGGCGGTTCCGGCATTCCATGGCGCCGAGAGCCTGGGCGTTGACCGGGGGCGTCGGCCTCGTTATTCTGGCTGCGGTCATGCAGGTGGCGTTGCCCTGGCCCTTGAAAGTAGTCGTGGACAACGTCCTCCAATCCTCGGGCAAGCCCCCGGAGAACGCCCTGCTGCGGGTCTTCGGCGCCGAAGGGATGGACCGCCTGCAACTGCTGACCGTCGCACTCGCGGGGCTGCTGGTGTTCACCCTGATCTACGCCGGCGCCAGCTACCTCGGGTCACGGCTGTTGAATGGCGTCGGGGAGAGGATCACGGCCAGCATCCGGGTTGACGTGTTCGCCCACCTTCAGCGATTGTCGCTGTCTTTCCACGACAAACAACGCCTGGGCGACCTGGTCACTCGAACGACGACGGACGTTGACTACCTGCGCACCATGATCATCTCGATGATGGCGGTGCTCGTGCCCAACGTCCTGATTCTGGGTTTCATCGCGACCATCTGTCTGGTCGTGGACCCTGCCTTCGCACTGATTGCGCTTGCCGTCGCGCCACTCCTGTTCGCCACGGTGCTGGTCTATCGGCCGCGAGTGAAGTCAGCCTCACGGGCGGCACGAAGCAAGGACAGCGATATCGCGTCAGCAATGACGGAGACCTTCTCCTCGGTGCGGGCAATGCAGTCATCAACCAGCGAAGGGCGCCATGAGGCCGACTTCCGGGATCGGAATATCGCACGGATGAACGCGGGCCTGCGGCTGGTCAGACTCCAATCGGCGCTCTCACCACTGGTGGATGTCATCGTTGTCCTCGGAACAGTCCTCGTTCTCTGGGTGGGTGTGGGCCGGGTGCTGGACGGCACGATGACGCTGGGTTTGCTGCTGGTCTTCCTCGCCTATTTAAAGGCGCTCTACGATCCGATGAAGGAACTGGCCAAGCTGACCACGGTCATCAGCCGGGGTCAGGTGAGCGCAGAACGGCTGCTCGAGATCCTCAGCACGGCCCCGGCAATTGTGGACCGCCCCGGCGCCAGGCCGGCCCCGCGGCTGAAAGGCGCGGTCGAGCTCAGGGAGGTGAGCTTCGGCTACGCCGGTTCCGAGATTCTGCACGCGATCAACCTTCGGGTTGAGCCCGGCCAGATGGTCGCGATCGCCGGGCCGACCGGCGCGGGAAAGTCAACGGTTGTCAGTCTGATTCCGCGCCTGTACGACGTCACCCACGGGTCCGTTCTGCTGGATGGCATCGACGTCCGGGACCTGCAGCTCGCGACGGTTCGGAAGCAGATCTCCATGGTTCTGCAGGACTCGATCCTGTTTCGAGGCACCATCTACGACAACATCGCCTACGGCGCGGACCACCCCACTCGCGAGCAGGTGCTCGCTGCCGCGGAGGTTGCCAACGTCGACGAATTCGTCCGAACGCTGCCGCTGGGCTACGACACCCCCGTGGCCGAGCGGGGGGTGAGCCTGTCCGGCGGCCAGCGCCAGCGCATCGCGATCGCCCGTGCGCTGGTTCGCGACACACCTATCGTGATCCTTGATGAGCCGACGTCGGGCTTGGACGCGATCTCCGAACAATACGTCATGCGGGGCCTCGACCGGCTGATGATTGGCCGAAGCGTGATTGTGATCGCCCATCGGCTCTCCACTCTCCGTCGCGCGGACGTCATCCACGTTCTTGACCACGGTCGGATCGTCGAAACAGGCAGTCATCGTGAGCTGGTCGCCGCCAACGGCCTCTACAGTCGGCTCGACGGGATTCAGCACGCGCCTGACATCCCTCGGCTGGTGAAGCCGTTGCCGACCGCGGTTGGTATGACACCGTTGTCAACTGAATTTGGAACAGGACCATGAGCGGCTCAGGCACGATGGATCGAACGTGGACGAGGACCTCGGGCGCCCTTCCCTGGCGCATCGGCCCGGACGGCAATCTGGAGGTCCTCCTTGTGCACCGGCGCAGCCGCGACGACTGGTCGATCGCCAAAGGCAAAGCGGAACCCGGCGAGTCCGATCAGGACTGTGCTCTCCGCGAAGTGCGTGAGGAAACCGGATTCGACTGCCGGCCGGGTGCGGAACTGCCCAATATCGTCTACCTTGATCGACGGCGGCGAGTCAAGACTGTCCGTTTCTGGGCCGCCACAGTCCAGGCCGGTGTCTTCACGGTCAACGACGAGGTGGATGCCGCCCGCTGGCTCACCCTGCCGGTGGCCGTGCGCACGCTGACACAGGCGAGGGAACGATCCGTTGCCCTGGCCCTCGGCTTTATGCTGGCCGGGCATCTGGGCATCTCGCCCGTTCCAGCCAAGGAGCGGATGCTGCTGCTTGTGCGGGGTGCCGCGGCGATGCCGCGAGAAACGTGGAGCCTGGCCGAGGAGGACCGGCCCCTCGCGCCGGAGGGCAGGGCCATGGCGCTCTCGCTCCGGGCGCTTAGCGCGTTTTTTGAAATTGACCGGATTCTCTCCGCGCCCGCCGCGCGGTGCATCGAAACGGTTGAACCGCTTGCGCGCAGCGAAATTCTCCGAGTGGACGTCTCTCCCCATCTGTCCGACGGGCCGATCGACAGGGCAATGGAACTCATTGAGGACGCCCGCGGCACCGGCACCGTTCTCTGCACGCATGAGGAGGTCGTTTCGGGGATCCTCACCGAGCTGGCCAGGCAGGACCACACGAGGGTGGAACCGCACCCTGGCCGTCGGCGCGGCTCCGTGTGGGCTCTCATGGGCGACCACGCGCGCTACACGTCCGCGTACTACCTCCCGCTGCCGGAATTGAGCCGCATCGGTGGTGAACTGAAGGTTCTGCGGTGAAACTCGGCACCGCCCGGCGATTGGTCGGGCCCAGTCCGCCTGATACCGATTAGATGGGGGGATGGATTCGAAGTATCGGTTCTCAGCCGACGTTGCAGATATAGACCGTGACCAGGTGCACCGCTGGATCAGCGGCCAGTCTTACTGGGCTCCCGGGAGGTCACGTGCCAGGCAGGATGCAGCCATAGACGGCTCACGAAACTTCGGCGTCTACGACACTGAATCGAAGAGGCAAGTCGCCTACGCCCGGGTCATTACGGATGGAGTGACTTTTGCATGGCTCTGCGATGTGTTCGTCGACCCCGAGGTTCGCGGCCTCGGCATTGCCGGGGTCCTCATCGCGGGAGTCCTGGAAGTGTGCGAGCCGCTCGGTCTGCGGCGCATCGCTCTCTCGACCGATGATGCGCACGGCTTGTATTTCAAGTCCGGGTTCACCGCTTTGGGTATCCCCGAGACGTGGATGGAACGCATCGGCAACTTGAGCGCTTAGTCATCGGCAGACCAGAAACGCCACGGCTTCGGGTTGAGAACTCACCGATGCCGGCCCGCCAGGTTGGGTGTTGCGAGGGAACCAGGAACGCGTCAACTACTTCATAGTCCGACTGTCCTACCCGGCACGCCGCTGGACCCATCTGGTGGGCCAGCGACGCATTCCCCAGATCGTGCAGGATCTTAACTTGCCCGCACGGTTACCTTTCCCGACCAATTGGCGTTGATGATTACGCTCCCAAGGGTTTCTGTGGAGTCCTCGAAACGGCCATTGTGGCTAGAACCATCAGTCGGTGCGGCCTCGTTTGGACATCAGTAACTCCGCGGCCGGCACGTAGAACAGGACAGGCACCAGCCGGGCGACGCTTGTCAGCCACCCCGTCGGAGAGAGCGGTCCCTCCGCAGGCACTACCGCGAAGCCGCAGAGCAGGGATGTGATCGCACAAAGAACAGCAATCCAGCCTAACCACTCGGGAAAGGCCCGGCGGGTGAGTGGGAGGGCGGCCGATCTCCCCGCAGTGCTCGGTGAGCCAGGGCGGTAGCTGTGCACGAAGCTATGAGACTCAGCGTCCGCGAAGTGATGAGATTTAGTGTCCACGATGTCACGAAATATCACACCAACTCGCCGGACTGCCGCTACCATCAAGCGCTACTCGCCACCTTCGCCATCGGCGCCTCTACTGGATCCCTGCGCGAATCTGACGCACCTAACGATCGAGTGATCGGTTTGGCTTCCAGCGGAAGTCGCGGGCCGATGGCGCGGCTACGCGCGGCCTGCAAAGCCGAAGTTGTTCCGATTTGATCGCGGTTGTCCGAACTAGGTGGCAAAAGTCCGAACTAGCGTGTCACACGACACAATGTGCCCCCAGGCAGATTCGAACTGCCGCCCCTGCCTCCGGAGGGCAGTGCTCTATCCCCTGAGCTATGGGGGCCAGGGAAAACACTAGGTTATCAGCATCTCGGAGCCCGATGTGCCGCATCGAGTTCCACGGATGCGTCCGAGCCCGCCCGGCATGCCGCCCGAACTCGACCGAAAGTGTCGAACTCGGCGGCGGTCGAGCCGGTCAAGCCGGTTACTGCAGGTTGGCCAGTGCCGCGGATACGACCTTCTCGGCGTCACCGGGCTCACCGAATACCGGCGAACTCAAGGTTACCCAGTAGGTCTCTGTGAAGACCTGCACCTCGCCCTTGCCGCCGGAGGTGCCGAAGTAGCCCTCCACGGCGGGCGGGGTGCCGTAGGTCGGCACGATCTGCCCGGCGGAGGCGGCCGTGTTCTTGAGCTGGTTCAGGAGCACGTCGTTCGGCTGAGCCACCGAGATCTCGATCATTTCGCCGCTGGTCTGGTTGAGCAGGCCGCAGGCGAGTCCGTCATACTCGACGGCCTTCTTAGCGAGAGCACCGCCCGGTTTGAAGTCGGGCGCCGTTCCGTAGTTCGGGTTGAACTCATACACATCGTCGAGCGTGAGCACCTGGTCGCAGGCGAGCGTGACCGGGGTGCCAGAGGGGGTCGGCGTCGGCGTCGGGGCAGCCGAAGGAGTCGAGGTCGCCGCCGCGGTCGCCGACGCCGTGGCTGTGGCTCCGGGGGTCTTCGCCGGCGCGGAATCTGAGGAGCAACCGGTCAGCGCCACCAGCGCGACCGTGCCGGCGGCGAGGAGCAGGCCGGCACGCAGGCGCCGCTCCTGACGGAACGTGGGCGCAAGAAAGTCATTCACGGGTTGACTTTACCAAGACGGATGCCCGCAACCCGGCCGGTCAGGACCGCGCCGGGTAAGATCGGTCTTTGTGACTCCCGCTGAGCTTTCCCAATCCCTGTTCGACCTCATCCTCCAGTTGAGCGAGCGTCGACGCGCGGCCGGAACCGAGGTGGCCGACCTCGGCCTGACCGTGGCGGACGTCACCCTGGAACGGCCGAGGAACCGCGACCACGGCGACTGGGCCTCCAGCATCGCGATGAAGATCGCCAAACCCCTCGGCGCCAGCCAGCGTGAAATCGCCGCGGAACTCGCCGCCGGCCTCGAGCAGCTTCCCGACATCGCATCCGTCGACGTGGCCGGACCCGGCTTCATCAACATCCGTCTCGAGGCGGCCGCGGCCGGCGCCCTGGCCAGGACCATCGTCGAGGCCGGCCCCGCCTACGGCACCGGACACCTGTACGACGGCATCAGGATCAACCTCGAATTCGTCTCGGCGAACCCCACCGGCCCCATCCACATGGGCGGCGTGCGCTGGGCGGCCGTGGGCGACAGCCTGGCCCGCGTGCTGCAGGCCGAGGGCGCGGATGTCACGCGCGAGTACTACTTCAACGACCACGGCTCGCAGATCGACCGCTTCGCCCGCAGCGTCCTCGCCGGCTACCACGGCGAGGCCACCCCGGAAGACGGCTACGGCGGAGCGTACATCGGTGACATCGCCGACCAGGTGGTCGCGAAATACGAGGGCGACATCGCAGTGCTGGCCCGCGACGAGCAGCAGGAAGTCTTTCGCAGCGTCGGCGTCGACCTGATGTTCACCGAGATCAAGGAAAAGCTGCACGGCTTCGGCGTCGACTTCGACGTGTACTTCCACGAAGACTCCCTGCACGAGTCCGGCGCGGTCAACCGTGCGATCGAGCGGCTGCGTGAACAGGGCCATATCTTCGAAGAAGACGGGGCCATCTGGCTGCGCACGACCACCTTCGGAGACGACCGCGACCGGGTCATCATCCGTTCGAACGGGGAGCCGGCCTACATCTCCGGTGACCTCGGCTACTACCTCGACAAGCGCGAACGCGGCTTCGACCAAAACCTGATCATGCTCGGCGCCGACCACCACGGTTACGTCGGCCGCATGATGGCGATGGTCGAGGCGTTCGGTGACGTGCCCGGCGTCAACCTGCAGATCATGATCGGCCAGATGGTCAACCTGCTGCGCAACGGCGAACCGGTGCGGATGAGCAAGCGGGCCGGCACCATCGTGACCCTCGACGACCTCGTCGACGCCGTCGGCGTGGACGCCGGGCGTTACTCCCTCGTGCGCTCCAGCAGCGACACCCAGCTCGACATCGACCTCGACCTGCTCGGAAAGCGCACCAACGAGAACCCGGTGTTCTACGTGCAGTACGCCCACGCCCGCACCTGCTCGGTGGCCCGCAACGCGGCCGCCGCCGGTGTGGAACGCACGGCGTTCGCGCCCGAGCTGCTCACCCATGAGAGCGAGTCGGCCCTTCTCGGCGTGCTGCAGGAGTACCCGCGGGTCGTGGCCCAGGCCGCGGAACTGCGGGAACCACACCGCATCGCCCGGTACATCGAAGAGGTCGCCGGCTACTACCACCGCTGGTACGACAACTGCCGGGTCATCCCGCTCGGTGACGAGCCGATCACCGACCTGCACCGCACCCGGCTGTGGCTGAACGACGCCACCGGCCAGGTCATCCGCAACGGCCTCGGCCTCCTCGGCGTCGCCGCCCCGGAGCGCATGTAACCGTGGACGCGAGTGCCAGGAGAACACGGCGCCGCGGCCTCGGCGCCCAGATCGTGGTCGGTCTGAGCCTGCTCGGGCTGGTCGCGGCCTTCTTCTTCGTCGACGCCGGGATGCGCGGCTACGCCGAACGCCAGGTGAAGCAGGAGATCGCCTCGAACCTGCCGAAGACGGTGACCGGCGACGTGTCCGTGTCCATCGGCGGGCTGTCGGTGATCTGGCAGTACCTGGCCGGCAGCTTCGACCGGGTCGACCTGAAGTCCTCGGCGCTGAGCGTGGACGGCGTGCCGGCATCCGTGCATGTGGTGGCGACGGATGTCCCGCTCGACCGCTCCCGCCCCGTGGGCGACGTGCGCGGCATCGTCGACCTCGGCCCGGCCGCCCTGAACACCCTGCTGAGTGACTCGCTGCTCAGCGGGGCGGCCGACGCCGGCCTCGAACTCGGGCAGGACGAGGTCAGCTACACCGGCAGCATCGACCTGCTCGGCTTCCCGATCGACTACCGGGCCACGGCCAGCCCGACCGTGGACGCCGGCTCCGTCCTGCTCAGGCCCACCGGCGCCCGCATCACCTCCGGCGCCGGCGGCTTCGACGTCGGCGACCTGCTCTCCCAGGTGATGGGCGAGAAGCCGGTCCGGATCTGCGTGGCCTCGTACCTGCCCGACGGAGTCACCCTGTCCGGTGTCACGGTCACGCCGGAGCGGGCCCGACTCACCCTCCAGTCGAGCAGCCTGACCCTGAACCGCGCATCGCTCACGACCCTCGGCAGCTGCGCGGGCTGAAGTCCCCCATATTGAGGCCTGACAGTTCGGGCCGACCGCCGTACCCTTGGTATACCCGCTGATCGCGTTCCTTGGTCGAGGAGGCATCATGACCCTGCTTCGCATTCAACACCCCGTGCCCGACTACGACCGTTGGAAGCGCGCCTTCGACCTGGATCCCGCCGACCGCAAGGCATCCGGCGTCATCCGCTACACGATCCTGCGGTCCCGGACGGATCCGAAGTTCCTCATGATCGACCTCGAATTCGCCACGCCGCTCGAAGCCGAGAAGCTGCTTCTGAAGATGCGCCGCCTCTGGAGCACCAGTGGGTCCAGCGTGATGAGCGACCCCGAGGCGTGGATCGTCGACATCGTCGAAAGCGTCGAACTCGGCTGATCGCCACACGAAGACACGCGATTCGGCGCGGACCCGGGGCGTTCGCTAGAATCTTGGCAGGTCCCTCGCGTACAGACGCAGGCATCCTTTCACTGGCTTCAGGGACCAACCCGGGTTCGCTCGCCACTCAGTGAGACACCCACTCGACTCTTTCCCGTGAGGTTTTCACCCGTGGCCACCAACCCGCTCGCCCCCGACTGGCTCGGCCTTCCCGACGACGCCAACGCGCTCGCCCGGGGCCTCTGGCCGGCCACCCTCCTGCGTGCCCCCGAGGGCGAACTCGTCATCGGCGGCGTTCCCGCCTCGGCCCTGGCCGCCGAATTCGGCACACCCCTGTATGTGGTCGACGAGACGGATGCCCGCGCTCGCGCGGCCACCCTGCGCGAGGCATTCGAGGCCGAGTTCGCCCGCATCGGCACGACCGTGCACATCTATTACGCCGGCAAGGCGTTCCTCTCCACCGAGGTCGCCCGCTGGATGCTGGCCGAGGGCCTCAACATCGACATCTGCAGCGGCGGGGAACTCGCGGTCGCCCTCGCCGCGGGAACGCCGCCGCACCGCCTCGGCTTCCACGGCAACAACAAGTCCCTGACCGAGATCGACGACGCCTGCCGCCTCGGAGTCGGCACCATCGTGATCGACAGCCCGGTGGAGATCTCCCGGGTCGCCGAGGCCGCCGCCCGGCACGGCGCCCGCCAGACCGTGCGCCTGCGGGTGAACAGCGGTGTGCACGCGCACACGCACGACTTCCTCGCCACCGCGCACGAAGACCAGAAGTTCGGGGTCGCGCTCGAAGACGCGCCCGCACTGGTGGCCCGTATCCGCGCCGAACCGAGCCTGCGCTTCCTGGGTCTGCACTGCCACATCGGCTCGCAGATCTTCGGCGCGGACGGCTTCGCGGAGTCCGCGTCCCGGCTCCTGGCCGTGCACGCCGACCTGCTGGCCGGCGGGCCCGTGCCCGAAATGAACCTGGGCGGCGGCTTCGGCATCGCCTACACCTCCGCCGACACGCCCACCCCGATCCGCGAGCTCGCGGCCCGCCTGGCCGACATTGTCGCCGCGGAGTGCGCGGCCCGCGGCATCCCGGTGCCCGTGGTCGCGTTCGAACCGGGCCGCGCCATCATCGGCCCGGCCGGAGTCACCCTCTACGAGGTCGGCACCACCAAGGCCGTCAACCTGGGCGGCAACACGCGCCTGTACGTCAGCGTGGACGGCGGCATGAGCGACAACGCCCGCCCGGCCCTGTACGGCGCCGACTACACGGTGCGCCTGGCCAATCGTTCCTCGCAGACCGACCCCGTGCTGGTGCGCGTGGCCGGCAAGCACTGCGAGAGCGGTGACATCGTCGTCGACGCCGACTACCTCCCGGGTGACGTGGCCCCCGGCGACCTGGTGATGGTGGCCGCGACCGGCGCCTACTGCTGGTCGCTGTCGAACAACTACAACTTCGTCGGCCGGCCCGCCGTGGTCGCGGTGGCCGGCGGCATCCCACGGATGCTCGTGCGCGGCGAGACCGTCGCCGACCTGCTCGCCCGCGACACGGGGTTCTCACCGGCGGCCGACCCCGCCGACACCCGACCGAAGTCACCGAAGTCACCGAAGTCACCGAAGGAACCCGCCCGATGATCGAATACCGCAATCTGCGCGTCGCCCTCCTCGGTGGCGGTTCCGTCGGCGCCCAGGTGGCCCGGCTGCTGCTCGAGCACGGCGAGGAACTCGCCAACCGGGTGGGTGCGAGCCTGGAGTTGGTCGGCATCCTCGTGCGCGACCTCGACGCCGAACGCACCGTCGACCTGCCGCGCGAGCTCTTCACCACCGACGCCGAGACCCTGATCCTCGGCGCCGACGTCGTGATCGAGTTGATGGGCGGCATCGAGCCGGCCCGCAGCTACATCCTGATGGCGATCAACTCGGGCGCGGATGTCGTCACCGCCAACAAGGCGCTGCTGGCCACGCACGGCCCCGAACTCTTCGCTGCCGCCGCCCAGGTCGGCGCGCAGCTCAACTACGAAGCGGCCGTGGCCGGCGCCATCCCGATCGTTCGCCCGCTGCGCGACAGCCTCGGCGGCGACCAGGTCAACCGCATCCTCGGCATCGTCAACGGCACCACCAACTTCATCCTCGACCGGATGGACGTCGAGGGCGACACCCTCGAGGACGCCCTCCGCCTCGCCACCGAACTCGGCTACGCGGAGGCCGACCCGACCGCCGACATCGAGGGGTTCGACGCGGCGCAGAAGGCGGCCATCCTCGCCAGCCTCGCCTTCCACACGACCGTTCCGCTGGAATCGGTGCACCGCGAGGGCATCACGGCGATCACCCCGGCGCAGATCGAATCGGCTCGGAAGGCCGGCTACGTCGTGAAGCTGCTCGCCATCTGCGAACGCCTGGTCGACCCGGAGACCGGACTGCCCGGCGTCTCCGCCCGGGTCTACCCGGCCATGGTGCACCGCAATCACCCGCTCGCCGCCGTGCACGGCGGCAACAACGCGGTCTTTGTCGAGGCGGAGGCCGCCGGCAGCCTCATGTTCTACGGCGCCGGCGCCGGGGGAGTGGAGACAGCCTCCGCCGTGCTCGGCGACCTGGTGTCCCTGGCCCGGCGGCACATCGCCGGCGGCCCGGGAGTGGCTACCTCCACCCACGCCGACCTGCCCGTGCTCGACATCGGCAGCATCGCCACCCGCTACGCGGTCACCCTGGAGGTCACGGACGAGCCCGGCGTCCTCGCCGCCCTGGCCAGCGTGTTCAGCAACCACGGTGTGTCGCTGGCCCTGGTCGAGCAGTCCATGACGCAGGCCACACCGCGCACCGCGAATCACGCGGCCGTCCCGTCCACGGCTACCCTAGTGATCGGAACGCACGAGGCCAGGGAGTTGGCACTGGCCGCCACCGTGCGCGATCTCGCGGCCCACAAATTCGTCACCAATGTCGCATCCGTTTTGAGAGTTGAAGGAGTCTGATGTCCAGCGAACGAGAGTCCCTGCCGAACACTGCCGTGAAGACGGCTTCACGGCAGTGGCGCGGCGTGCTGCGCGAATACGCCGACCGCCTGAACATCACGGATGCAACGCCGATCATCACGCTCGGCGAGGGTGGCACCCCGCTCATTCCCGCTCCCGCGCTCTCCGCCCGCACGGGTGCGAAGGTCTGGGTCAAGTACGAGGGCATGAACCCGACCGGTTCCTTCAAGGACCGCGGCATGACCATGGCCATTTCCAAGGCCGTGGAGGATGGCGCCAAGGCCGTCATCTGCGCCTCCACCGGCAACACCTCCGCCTCGGCCGCCGCCTACGCGGCCTACGCCGGCATCCAGGCCGTCGTGCTCGTCCCCGAGGGCAAGATCGCCATGGGCAAGCTCAGCCAGGCCATCGCGCACAACGCGCAGCTGCTGCAGGTGCAGGGCAACTTCGACGACTGTCTCGACATCGCCCGCGACCTGTCCGCGAACTACCCCGTGCACCTGGTCAACTCGGTCAACCCCGACCGCATCGAGGGCCAGAAGACGGCGGCCTTCGAGGTCGTCGAGGTGCTGGAAGACGCCCCGGACATCCACATCGTCCCCGTCGGCAACGCCGGCAACTACACCGCGTACACGCGCGGCTACACCGAGGAACTCGAGCGCGGCGCCACCACGAAGCTGCCCCGGATGTTCGGATTCCAGGCTTCCGGCAGCGCCCCGATCGTGCTCGGCCACCGCGTCGACCACCCGGAGACCATCGCCAGCGCCATCCGCATCGGCAACCCCGCATCCTGGGACCTGGCCCTGGCCGCCCGCACCCTGACCGACGGGTACTTCGGCGCGATCAGCGACGAGAAGATCCTCGAGGCCTACCGCATCCTCTCCGCCGAGGTCGGCATCTTCGTCGAGCCCGCCTCCGCGATCAGCGTCGCCGGCCTGCTCGAGCGGGCCGAGGCCGGACTCATCCCCGCCGGCTCGACCGTGGTGCTCACCGTCACCGGCCACGGCCTCAAGGACCCGCAGTGGGCCCTGCGCACGGCGGATGGCTCCGACGTGAAGCCGACCATCGTGCCGGTCGACACCGCCGAAATCGCGAGCGTCCTCGGGCTGGTTCAGAAATGACCATCGCCGAGGCCGTCTCCGGCCGGTCGGCGCTGGCCGGTCGCTCCGTCACGGTGCAGGTCCCGGCCACCACGGCTAACCTCGGCCCGGGTTTCGACACCCTCGGCCTGGCCCTGGCGCACTACGACCACCTCGATGTCAGCGTTCGGGACGAACCCGGCGTCTTCGTCGAGGTGCAGGGCGTGGGCGCGGGAGAGGTGCCGACCGACGAGACCAACCTCGTCGTGCGCGCCATCATCCACACCTTCGCCGCCTACGGCCAGGAGCTTCCGGGCCTGAACCTGGTCGCGCACAACGTCATCCCGCACGGGCGGGGCATGGGCTCCTCGGGCGCCGCCATCGTGTCGGGCATCATGGCCGCCAAGGGCCTGCTCGAGGGCATCGTCGATATCGACGCGGAGGCGCTGCTCGCCCTCGCCACTGAGATGGAAGGCCACCCGGACAACGTCGCGCCGGCGCTCTTCGGCGGTCTCACCATCGCCTGGATGGCCCCGGAGGGACCGCGGCACAAAAAGCTGATGGTGCACCGCGGCGTCAAGCCGCTCGTTTTCGTGCCCGAGCACGCCATGTCCACCGCGCTGGCGCGCAGCCTGCAGCCGGAAACGGTGCCGCACGAGGACGCCGTCTTCAACGTGTCCCGGTCGGCCCTGCTGATCGCCGCGCTGATCCAGAGCCCGGAACTGCTGCTGGCAGCCACCGAGGACAAGCTCCACCAGAGCTACCGCGCCGCCGCGATGCCCGAGACCAGCCGTCTGATCACGCTGCTGCGCGACCACGGCTTCGCCGCCGTCGTCTCCGGCGCCGGTCCGTCGATCCTCGTTCTGGCCAGCGACCCGGGCCAGCGTCTCGTGGCCGCGGATCTGGTCGCCGCCGAGTCGGAGACGCCGTGGCAGGCTCTCATGCTCGCCGTCGACTCCCTGGGCGCGACGGTCACCCGCACCGACGCCTAAAGCCCCGCGCCTCCGTCCCGCACCCCACGTCCAACCTTCGTCCGAGCGCCTTGAACCAATTCGACGGAGATGTTGCTCTAGATAGGCGATTTTCGGGGTTTTGACTCTGATTTGGGCAAAATCTCCGTCGAATTCGTTCCGGGCGGGGAGGCTCGCGGGAGCAGGGGGTGCGGGACGGGGTAGGAGACGCCGGGACACGCCGGAGCTCCGCGTGTCCGCGCGATCTGTCGGTTCTGCTAGAGTCAAGGGGTACCCGATGGACACGCTTAACGCGCGAGTCCCTTCTCCGGTGCATTCCCTGTAACTCACTGCTATCGCATCATCTATGCGTAGCTGTGTGTGTTCACTTCAATCCACATCATTTTGGGATTGGACCACCCGCAGCGCGTGAGACGCTGCAACAGCTTCCCTGGTACGCACGTATGTCGCCAGGGGAAAGGACAATTTTTCGTGACTGACGTCAACCTTCGTACCCTCGGTACGGATTCCTCGCGCCTCTCCACCCTTCGCGTTGCCGAGCTTCAGGCTCTGGCGCTCGAACTGGGCATCCCGGGCGCTTCCAAACTCCGTAAGGGAGAGCTCGTGGACGCTATCACTGCGGAACAGGCTCGGAACACCCCCGCGGCTGAGTTCGCCCCGGACGCCCCAGTGATCTCCGGTCCCCCGGTTTCCTCCGACTCCGCCGGTGCCGCGGGCGATTTCGCCGCGCCGGCCGCCGACGCTGCCGTTGCCACGGCACCGCGCAAGCGGGTCTCCCGCCGCGCCACCACCGCGACCGCGGCACCAGCCGTGGCGCACGTCAACGCTGACGGTGACCTGGGCATCGGCATCATCGTCGCGGACTCCACCACCAAGCGCCGCACCACGGCCCCCACCACGTATGCCGGCCCCTCCGCCGACTCGGTGACGACCGAGCCGACCACCCCGGCCGCCGAAAAGCCCGTTCGCCAGGCCCGCAAGCGTGCCACCTCCGTCACGGTCAAGGCCGCCGCTGCCGCCGAGGCCGCCACGGAGACCGGCGCCGCCGAATCCGCCGCACCTGAGACCGCAGCAGTGGCGACCGGCACGGTGGAGACCGCGGCCTTCCAGCCTGAGGCCGCCGTCGAGGCAGCCCCGGAGACTGCGGCTGAAGCACCCGCCGAAGCCGAAACGGCGACCGGCTCCGGCCGTTCGCGTCGCAGCAGCTCGCGCGGCGGAGCCCGTAACGGGACCGCCCGCAACGCCATCGACGCCCGCAGCAGCATCGACGCCCGCAACACCGCCGATGAGCTCGCCGCCGAGGCTCCGAACGTCATCGAGCAAACCACGCCTGCCGAGCCGGCCGAGGTCGAAAAGGCCGAGGCGACCGAGCAGGTCGAAGAGACCGAGCAGGCCGAACAGCCCCGTCAGGGACGCAACCGCAACCGCAGCCGCGGCGGCGACCGCAACCAGGGCGCCGACCGCAGCCAGGGTGGCGCCGAGCGCGGCGAGGACACCGGACGCCAGCAGAACCAGCGTCAGGCCGGCAACCGCCAGCAGAACCAGGACAATCAGGCCGACCGCGGCCAGGAACGTCAGGCGCAGGGCCAGGACCGTCAGGGACAGGACCGTCAGGACCGACAGGGTCAGGGTCAGGGACAGGACCGTCAGGGTCAGGACCGTCAGGACCGTCAGGGCCAGGACCGTCAGGGTCAGGACCGTCAGGGCCAGGACCGTCAGGGCCAGGACCGTCAGGGTCAGGACCGCAACGTCGGCCAGGACCGCAACGGCCCGGACGACGACCTGAACAGCCGCAGCAACCGCAACCGTTTCCGTGACCGCAAGCGTCGCGGCGTGACCACGGGCGACGACTTCGAGCCGGAGCTGAACGACGACGATGTGCTGATCCCGGTCGCGGGCATCCTCGACGTGCTCGATAACTACGCCTTCGTGCGCACCTCCGGCTACCTGCCGGGGGCCAGCGACGTCTACGTGTCGCTCGGCCAGGTCAAGAAGTACAACCTGCGCAAGGGTGACGCCGTTGTCGGTGCCATCCGCCAGCCGCACGAGGGTGACCAGAGCGGCCGCCAGAAGTACAACGCGATCGTCAAGGTCGACTCCATCAACGGCCTGACCGTCGAGGAAGCCGCCAACCGGGTTGAGTTCCAGAAGCTCACCCCGCTCTACCCGCAGGAGCGCCTGCGGCTCGAGACCGAGCCGGGGAAGCTCACGCAGCGCATCATCGATCTCGTCGCCCCGATCGGAAAGGGCCAGCGCGGCCTGATCGTCGCACCGCCCAAGGCCGGCAAGACCATCGTCATGCAGCAGATCGCCAACGCCATCGCCACGAACAACCCCGAGGTCCACCTCATGGTCGTTCTCGTCGACGAGCGTCCCGAAGAGGTCACCGACATGCAGCGCACGGTGAAGGGTGAGGTCATCGCCTCCACCTTCGACCGCCCCGCGGAGGACCACACCACGGTCGCCGAGCTCGCCATCGAGCGCGCCAAGCGCCTGGTCGAACTGGGCCACGACGTCGTCGTGCTGCTCGACTCGATCACCCGCCTCGGCCGTGCGTACAACCTCACCGCGCCGCCCTCGGGCCGCATCCTCTCCGGCGGTGTCGACGCCTCCGCGCTGTACCCGCCCAAGCGCTTCTTCGGCGCCGCGCGCAACATCGAGAACGGTGGCTCGCTCACCATCCTCGCCTCCGCTCTGGTCGAGACCGGGTCCAAGATGGACGAGGTCATCTTCGAGGAGTTCAAGGGCACCGGCAACATGGAGCTCCGCCTGTCGCGCCAGCTGGCTGACAAGCGCATCTTCCCAGCGGTGGATGTCAACGCATCCGGCACCCGTCGTGAAGAAATGCTGATGAGCACGGATGAAGTCAAGATCACCTGGAAGCTGCGCCGCGCCCTCGCCGGGCTCGAGCAGCAGCAGGCGCTCGAGGTCATCCTCGGTCGCCTCAAGGAGACCACGTCCAACGTCGAGTTCCTGATGCAGGTTCAGAAGTCGATGCCGACCCTCGGCGGGTCAGACAAGGATCACTGATGTTCGAGTCTGTTCTGACTCTGCTGGCTGAGCACGACGAGCTGCAGTCTCAGCTGGCCGATCCGGAGCTGCACGCGAACCCAGCCCGCTCGAAGAAGGTCAACCGCCGCTACGCCGAGCTCAGCCGCATCATCGCGGCGTGGAACGAGTGGAAAGAGATCGGCGACAACCTCGAGGCAGCCCGCGAGCTCGCCGCCGAGGACGCCGACTTCGCCGCGGAGATCCCCGGGTTGACGGAACAGCTGGAAGCCGCAGCCGAAAAGCTGCGGCGTCTGCTGATCCCGCGCGACCCGCTCGATGCCCGTGACGTGATCATGGAGATCAAGATGGGGGAGGGCGGCGCGGAATCCGCACTGTTCGCCGCCGACCTGCTCCGGATGTACCTGCACTATGCGGAATCGAAGCGCTGGAAAACCGAGATCATCGAGCAGACCACGAGCGATCTCGGCGGGATCAAGGACATCCAGCTCGCCATCAAGGGCAACTCGAGCGACCCCGCAGAGGGCGTCTGGGCGCACCTGAAGTACGAGGGCGGCGTGCACCGAGTTCAGCGGGTGCCCGCCACGGAGTCCCAGGGACGCATCCACACCTCCGCCGCCGGCGTGCTCGTCTTCCCCGAGGTCGACGAGCCCGAAGAGGTCGAGATCAACGCGAACGACCTCAAGATCGACGTGTACCGGTCGAGCGGCCCCGGCGGCCAGTCGGTCAACACGACCGACTCCGCCGTGCGCATCACGCACCTTCCGACCGGCATCGTCGTGGCCATGCAGAACGAGAAGAGCCAGCTGCAGAACAAGGAAGCCGGCATGCGCGTTCTGCGTGCCCGCGTTCTCGCCCGGCAGCAGGAAGAGATCGACGCGGCAGCCAGCCTCGTGCGCAAGGGGCAGATCCGCACCATGGACCGGTCCGAGCGCATCCGCACGTACAACTTCCCCGAGAACCGCATCGCGGACCACCGCACGGGCTACAAGGCCTACAACCTGGACACCGTGATGAACGGCGCCCTGGAGGCCGTGATCGATTCCTGCATCACCGCCGACGAGGCCACTCGCCTGGCCGAGATCGGCGACCACGACTAGATCTCAGAATGATTCGCACGAGATCAGAGGCTTTCTGTGGCCCCGTCCCTCCTAGGCTGGAGGGGCAGGCCGGGGAGCTTTCGCATTCTGCCGGCCCAAACCGAGGGCGAGGATGCCGATGGAATCCCTGACGAGTCACACCGACTACGGCGCGGTGGGCCTGAACAAGTCCGGGGTCGACCCCGACCCGATGATCGAGTTCGCCGCGTGGCTGGCGGCCGCCGAGCAGGCGGGGCTCTACGAGCCGAACGCCATGGTGGTCGGCACCGTCGACCCGGACGGCCGGCCGAGCAGTCGCACGGTGCTGCTCAAGGGCCTCGACGGGAGCGGATTCGAATTCGTCAGCAACTACGGTTCCCACAAGGGCCGGGCGCTGGCCGCCAATCCGGGCGTCTCGCTGTTGTTCCCCTGGTTCGCGATGCAGCGCCAGGTGATCGTCTACGGCACGGCCCACCCCACGGATGCCGCCACCAGCGACGCCTACTTCGCGCGCCGACCGCGGGCCGCCCGCATTGCCGCTGTGGCCAGCGACCAGTCGCAGCCGATCGCGAGCCGTGCCCTGCTCGAGGAACAGGTGCGCCGGGTGGAAGCGCGCTACCCGGGCGACACGGACATTCCCCGGCCGGACGACTGGGGCGGCTACCGGGTGACGCCGCACGCGATCGAGTTCTGGCAGGGGCGAACGTCGCGGCTGCACGACCGCCTGCGCTTCACGGCCGCCGCCGCGGGCGGCTGGACCCTGGAGCGGCTGCAGCCCTAGCGGCAGCGTCAGTCGTCGGTGAGCGGCAGTCCCCTCGCGCTCTCGATCGTGTCGGGCCTGGCCGGCTGCACGGTCGCCGGAATTCCGAGGAGCACGGACTTCGCCGGGGCATCCCGCGTCACCACAGCGTTGGCGCCGACGGTGCTCCAGGCGCCGAGCGTGATCGGGCCGAGGATCTTGGCCCCGGCGCCGACCGTCACGCCGTCGTGCAGGGTCGGATGCCGCTTCTCGCCACGGGCCACCCCGTGACGGGATTTTCCACCGAGCGTGACGCCGTGGTAAAGCATGACGTCGTCGCCGATCTCCGACGTTTCACCGATCACCACTCCCATGCCGTGGTCGATGAACAGCCGTCGCCCGATCCGGGCGCCCGGGTGGATTTCGATCCCGGTCAGGAACCGGGTGAACTGGGACAGCAGCCGGGCCGGCAGCCACAGCCCGGCCGTCCAGAGCCGGTGCGCGACCCGATAGGACCAGACCGCGTGCAGGCCGCTGTACGCGAGGAACACCTCGATGTTGCTGCGGGCCGCGGGGTCGTGGGCGCGCGCCATCAGCACGTCTTCCCGGATGCTCGACAAGACTCCCATCGGCTGCTTCCGCCGCCCTCTTCTCGCCTAGTCCAGCAGGTCTTCGTAGAGAACGGTCGAGATATACCGCTCGCCGAAGCTCGGCAGGATTGCCACGATGGTCTTGCCAGAGTTCTCGGGCCGCTTGGCCTGCTCGAGGGCCGCCCAGACCGCGGACCCGCCGGAGATGCCGGAGAGGATGCCTTCGTCGGTCGCGAGGGCACGCGCCGTGGCCAGCGAGTCGGCCAGGGTGACGTCGGTCACCTCGTCGTACACGGTGGTGTCGAGGACCTTCGGCACGAAGTTGGCACCGATGCCCTGGATCTTGTGCGGCCCCGGCTTGCCGCCGGTGAGGATGGGGGAGTCGATCGGTTCGACCCCGACGACCCGAACGGAGGGTTTGCGCTCCTTGAGCAGCTGACCGGTGCCCGTGATGGTGCCGCCGGTGCCGATGCCCGCCACCAGGATGTCCACGGCGCCTTCGGTGTCGTCCCAAATCTCCACGCCCGTGGTCGCGCGGTGGATGGCCGGGTTGGCGGGGTTGTCGAACTGACGGGCGAGGATCGCCCCCGGCGTGCCGGCGGCGATCTCTTCCGCCTTCGTGACGGCGCCGCGCATGCCTTCTCCACCGGGCGTGAGCACGATTTCCGCGCCGTAGGCACGAAGCAGCACGCGGCGCTCCTTGCTCATGGTCTCCGGCATCGCCAGGATCACCCGGTAACCGCGGGCCGCCCCCACCATGGCCAGGGCGATGCCGGTGTTGCCGCTGGTACCCTCGACGATGGTGCCGCCCGGGGCCAGTTCGCCCGACGCCTCGGCGGCGTCGACGATCGCGATGCCGATCCGGTCCTTCACACTGCCCGAGGGGTTGTAGAACTCCAGCTTCACCAGCACGGTCGCGTCCAGGCCGGCGGTGAGCCGGTTCAGTCTGACCAGAGGGGTCCCGCCGACGGCAGCGGTGATATCGGAGTGAATCTTTGCGGGCATCGGTGAGCGCCTTTCGATCGGTTTTCAGGACCTCGCCCAGCCTAGGGCCACGGCATTGGGCGAGCGAGTGCATTACATTCCAAAGAGTGACAACTCCGCCAAGCGACCATTCCATTCCCGCCGCCGTCGACGAAATGCGCGACCTGGCCATCCGTTCACTCTCCGCGGCCGGGATTTCCGACGCCGAGGTGGACGCCGATCTACTGATCGGCCACGTCCTCTCCCAGAGCCGGGGGCAGGTGCAGGCCGCCGGCATCCTGCGCACCAGCCTCAGCGAGACGGATGCCGCGGCCATCCTGGAACTCGTTCACCGCCGCTCTCTGCGCGAGCCGTTGCAGCACATCACCGGCCGTGCCCCGTTCCGCTCCCTCGAACTGAACGTGGGACCCGGAGTGTTCGTGCCTCGGCCCGAGACCGAACAGGTGGCGCAATTCGCCATCGACGCCCTCCGTTCCCTGCCCGACCCGGAACCGATCGGCGTGGACCTGGGCACCGGCAGCGGCGCGATCGCGCTGGCCATGGCGGTCGAGGTGCCCCACGCCCGCGTCTGGGCGGTGGAGAACTCTCCGGATGCGTTCCCGTGGACCACCCGCAACTTCACCGAGGTCGGTGCCGACAACGCCACCCTCGTGTTCGGCGACCTGACCGACGCGCTGGCCGAACTCGACGGAACCGTCGCCGTGGTCATCTCGAACCCGCCGTACATCCCCGCGGACGCCATCCCGCGCGACCCGGAGGTGCGCCTCTTCGACCCGGCCCGCGCGCTGTTCGGCGGCCGGGACGGCCTCGACGTCGTGCGACACGTGTCCCGCACGGCCCTGCGCCTGCTGCGCCCGGGCGGGGTGCTGGTGATCGAGCACGGCGAGTTGCAGGGCGCCGAAATCCGGGCCCTCCTGGCCGCCGACGGCTGGCGTGCCCCCGCCACCCACCGCGACTACACCACCCGCGACCGCGCGACCACCGCCCTGCGACCCTGAGGTCGACGAGGCGGGCTGCCAGCCTCCCGGGAGGTGGCTGCACTAGAATCGGTCGAAATGACACGCATCTATGACTGCTCGGTTGACTCGGAATACGCAGCCGGCATGAGACTCGCACGATCGGCCATCGGCCGTGGTGCGCTCGTCGTCATCCCCACCGACACCGTCTACGGGCTCGCCGCCGACGCCTTCAGCCCGGAGGCCGTGCAACGGCTCCTCGACGCCAAAGGGCGGGACCGCACCTCGCCGCCGCCCGTGCTCATCCCCGGCATCCCCACCCTCGACGCCCTCGCGCAGGACGTCCCTCCGCCCGTACGTGAGCTCGTCGCCGCGTTCTGGCCCGGCGGCCTGACCGTCGTGCTCACCGCCCAGCCGTCTCTGGTCTGGGACCTGGGCGAGACTCGCGGCACGGTTGCACTGCGGATGCCGAGCAACCGGGTCGCCCTCGACCTCCTGGCCGAGACGGGACCCCTGGCCGTGTCATCCGCCAACATGAGCGGCCTTCCCGCCGCCATCGACGCGATCGGCGCCGAAGACATGCTCGGCATCAATGTCGCCGTCTATCTCGACGGGGGAGTCGCGGGCCTCGACTACGAGCCGATCGGCGACCGCGCCGGAGACACCTCGTCGACAATCGTGGATGCCACCTGCTACGGCTCCAACGGAGGCAAGGTGGTCATCGTGCGCAACGGCGTGATCTCGCGGGCGGCGATCGAAGCCGTGATCGGGGACGCCCTTGCCCCGGTCGGGTTCGCGCCCCCCGCCGCTGCTTCGGAGCCCGCCGCCGAGCCCGCCGCCGAAGCGTCCACGGCGCCCGCCGGCGACACCGCACCCGACCCGGCCGCAGACGCGGGCTAATCGATGACCGTCTTCGTTCTGCTGGCCCTCGTCTCGGCCTTGATCACCTTCGGGTTCTCGATCCTCGTGCTCAAACTGAGCCACCGCTACAAGCTGTACCCGAAGATCCGCGAACGCGATGTGCACACCCGGCCCACGCCCCGCCTCGGCGGCATCGCCATCTTCCTCGGCATCGTCGGCGCCTTCGGGGTGTCCTACCTGATCGCCGCCGCATTCGCCCCGCTCCGGCTCATTTTCAGCGACCCGCAGCAGATCCTCGCCATCCTCGGAGCCGCCCTGCTGATCGTCCTGCTCGGCGTGGCCGATGACCTCTGGGACCTCGACTGGATGACCAAGCTGGCCGGCCAGTTCATCGCGGCCGGGCTCGTCGCCTGGCAGGGCGTGCAGGTCCTGTCGCTGCCGATCGGCGGGCTGACCGTCGGGTCGTCCTGGATGTCCATCCTGATCACCGTGATCGTGATTGTGATCGTGATGAACATGATCAACTTCATCGACGGGCTCGACGGCCTGGTCGCGGGGGTCGCCCTGATCGCGAACGGCGTGTTCTTCGTCTACAGCTACCTGCTCGTGCGGGACACGTCTCCGAGCAACTACTTCAACCTGGCCTCCCTGATCGCCGCTATCCTGGTGGGGGCCTGCGTCGGGTTCCTGCCGCTCAACTGGCGTCCGGCGAAACTATTCATGGGCGACGCCGGCGCGCTGCTGGTGGGCCTGCTGATGGCCACCTCCGCGATCGCGATCACCGGTCAGGTCGACCCCACCGCAGTCAACCGGTCCCAGCTGTTCCCCGCCTTCATCCCGATCATCCTGCCGGTCGCGATCCTGATCATCCCGCTGCTCGACTTCGGCCTGGCCGTGTTCCGGCGGGTTCGGGCCGGGAAATCGCCCTTCAGTGCCGACCGCAAACACCTCCACCACCGGCTCCTCGACATGGGGCATTCCCACCTGCATGCCGTGCTCATCTTCTACGGCTGGACGGCGGCCGCATCCGTCGGCTGCCTGCTCTACTTCGTACTGCCCGTGTACTTCGGCCTGCCCACCTGGTACGCCACGATCTTCCTGATCTTCGCACTGCTGGTCTGCACCCTTGTCACGCTGGCTCCGCTCAGCCGGCGCAAGGCCGTGGAGGCCGCCAGTCAGCTTGCGAGCCCGGCCACCCAACCAGTCGAGACCGCCCGATTCGACCCTCTCGATGAGGCGGCGACGACGGCCGAGGAGAACGTATGAGCACCATGGCACCCCGTCCGGCCCAGCCCACTTCGATTCCAGTGTTCCGCCGCATCCTCGTCTACGGCAGCGTCCTCGCCGCCGGCATCGCCGTCGTCGGGGCCGTGGTCGGCGGTCTGGCCGCGGGGGCCGAGGGCGTCGTGAGCGCCCTGATCGGAACCCTGCTGTCGGTGGTCTTCATGGGGATCACGGCCGGCAGCATCCTGGTCGCCAATCGTTTCGCCGGCACCGCCGCGGCCATCGGCGCGTTCTTCGGAATCGTGATGGGAGGCTGGCTGGTCAAGTTCGTCGTCTTCCTGGTGCTGATGGTGCTGCTCAAAGACCAGCCCTGGATCCAGCCGGTCGTGCTGTTCCTCAGCATCATCGCCGGAGTCGTCGGTTCGCTCCTGGTCGATGTTTTCGTGCTGATGAAGAGCCGAATGACGTACGCCAGCGACATCACCCTGCCGACGGCGGCACACGACGACTGAGCGCGGGCTCTCGATTCGGTCTCCCGGCCTTTTCTTGCTAGGGTAATGACCGATTCGTCCCGTGTTGTTTCTGCCTTCTTGCAGAACAATCCGGCCACACATTCGTCATCGCGAGAGCAGAGCTTCTTGCCCCGAAACAGGAGAAAGCGCTGCTAGAAACCGCCGTAAACCTGATGATTCCGTTTGCCACCGATGAGGGTGGCTTCCACGGTCCGACGATTGGTGAATTCTTCCCCGAAGCGATCTTCTTCGCCGGGACGCCATTCGAAATAAATCGCATCATGCTCATCCGCTTCCTGGCAGTCGCCGCGCTGCTGCTAATTTTCTGGATCGGCACGCGCCGCATGAAGGTCATTCCGACCCGCATGCAGAGCGTCGTCGAGATGGGCCTGGACTTCGCCCGGGTCAACATCGCCGAAGACATCCTCGGCAAGAAGGACGGTAAGCGTTTCCTGCCGTTGATCACGACCATTTTCTTCATGGTCCTGTTCCTCAACATCACCGGCCCGATCCCGTTCCTCAACATCGCCGGAAGCTCCGTCATCGGAGTTCCGCTGGTGCTGGCGCTGGTGGCTTACAGCGCCTTCATCTACGCCGGCGTCAAGAAGAACCCGGCGAACTTCTTCCGGAACGCCCTGTTCCCACCCGGAGTTCCGCCGTTCCTCTACATCATCGTGACGCCGATCGAGTTCATCTCGACGTTCCTCATCCGCCCGGTCACTCTGACCCTTCGGCTGCTGATGAACATGATCGTCGGCCACCTGCTCCTGGTGCTGTTCTTCAGTGCGACGCAGTTCTTCTTCTTCACCGCCACCGGCGGGTTCAAGTTGTTCGGTGCGGGCACCCTGGTGTTCGGCTTCGCGTTCACACTCTTCGAAGTGCTGATCGCGCTGCTCCAGGCCTACATTTTTGCCCTGCTCACCGCTGTCTACATCCAGCTCGCGCTGGCTGAGGAGCACTAAACCTCGAATCCGGCATTCGCTGTATTCGTCACTACGGAAGGAACCATACGTTGGACGCAACAACCGTTCTCGCGGCAATCAACGGAAACATCGCGACTGTCGGTTACGGCCTCGCCGCAATCGGCCCGGCAATCGGCGTGGGCATTGTCGTCGGCAAGACCATCGAGGGTGTTGCTCGTCAGCCCGAACTGGCCGGCCAGCTCCAGGTCCTGATGTACATCGGCATCGCCTTCACCGAGGCGCTCGCCTTCATCGGTATCGCCACCTACTTCATCTTCGTTTAGTCCTCTTTTCTCTCTAGTCAGGAGGCACGATGTTTAACGCAGTGATTGCAGCTGCTGCTGAGAAGGCGGAAAATCCGCTTCTCCCCGCGGTCTACGACATAGTCTGGTCCTCGCTCATTTTCGTGGTCATTCTGTTCTTCTTCTGGAAGCTCGTGCTTCCGAGGATGCAGAAGCTTCTCGACGACCGCGCAGAGGCCATCGAGGGCAACATCGCGAAAGCGGACGATGCCCAGCGCAAGGCCGAAGCTGCTCTCGAGCAGTACACGGCCCAGCTTGCTGACGCTCGCGCCGAGGCCGGCCAGATTCGCGAGCACGCTCGCATCGACGGCCAGAAGATCATCAACGAGCACAAGGAACAGGCCCTGGCCGAAGCCGCTCGCGTGACCACCAGCGCCAAGGCTCAGATTGAAGCAGAACGTCAGGCGGCAGTCGTGTCCCTTCGTTCCGAAGTGGGCACCCTGGCCATCGACCTCGCATCCGGTGTCATCGGCGAAAGCCTGACCGACGACGCGAAGGCCACCGCCATCGTCGACCGTTTCCTGGCCGACCTTGAGGCCTCGGAGAAAGCAGCTAAGTAATGGGAAGCGCCACCAGAGAAGCTTTGGCCTCGTCGCGGGCGGCATTGGCTGCCCAGGGCAGCACGGCCGATCTGGCGACGGGCGAGAGCCTGTTGAACGCCGGTCGCGTGATCGGTGACTCCTCGCAGCTCCTGTCCGCTCTGGTCGACCCGGCAGCGGATGCCGCGGCGAAGGCGGCGCTCGTTCGCGCCGTGTTCGCCTCGGCCCTGACCCCCACGGCACTGGAGCTTCTCCAGTCCGTCGCTGCGACTCGCTGGTCGAGTCACAGCGACCTGCTGGCCGGGGTCGAGGACCTCGGGTTGCGTTCGATCGCATCCTCGACCGACGACGGGATCGTCGAGGCCGAGCTGTTCGCCTTCGGCAGCGCCGTCTCGTCCAACGCGGAGCTCGAACTCGCTCTGGCCAGCAAGTTGGGAAAGGCGAGCGCCAAAGTCGGCCTCGTCAACTCCCTGCTGGGCGGCAAGGTCACCGAACAGACGCTGTCGATCGTGCGGCACCTCGTGCAGCAGCCTCGCGGCCGCCGCATCGGCGAGTTGCTGCGCTACGCGGCATCCGTCGTCGCCGACCAGTCAGGGGCCTCGATCGCCACGATCACGTCCGCCGCAACGCTCGCGCCCGAACAGGTGGAGCGCCTCCGCACGAGCCTCACCGCTCGTTACGGTCGTCGGCTCACGCTCAACCAGGTCGTCAACCCGGCTCTGGTCGGGGGAGTCCATGTTCAAATCGGTGACGACGTCATCGATGGCAGCATCGCCACCCGCCTGAAAGACCTCCGAAGCAAGCTCGCTGGCTGAGCGTTCAGCCAGTAACACACACACCTCGGGACGGCAGCGTCCCGTGCACGACAGAACCTGTACATCCGGTACAGAAAAGGGAAGATGATGGCAGAACTAACGATCAGCCCCGATGAGATCCGCGACGCTCTCCAGGACTTCGTCAAGTCCTACGAGCCGAACAAGACCGCAACGACCGAGGTTGGCTACGTCACCACGGCCGGCGACGGGATCGCACACGTCGAAGGCCTTCCCAGCGTGATGGCGAACGAGCTCATCAAATTCGCTGACGGCACCCTGGGCCTGGCCCAGAACCTCGACGAAGACGAGATTGGCGTCGTCGTGCTCGGCGAGTTCACCGGCATCGTCGAGGGCATGGAGGTGCACCGCACTGGTGAGGTTCTCTCCGTACCCGTCGGCGACGGCTACCTCGGCCGTGTCGTCGATCCGCTCGGTGCTCCCATCGACGGCCTCGGCGAGATCAAGACCGAGGGCCGTCGTGCCCTCGAACTCCAGGCTCCCGGCGTCATGCACCGCAAGTCGGTTCACGAGCCGATGCAGACCGGCATCAAGGCGATCGACGCCATGATCCCGATCGGGCGCGGACAGCGTCAGCTGATCATCGGTGACCGCCAGACCGGCAAA
This sequence comes from Cryobacterium sp. TMT4-10, assembly GCF_004403275.1. Lineage (NCBI taxonomy): Bacteria > Bacillati > Actinomycetota > Actinomycetes > Micrococcales > Microbacteriaceae > Cryobacterium > Cryobacterium sp. TMT4-10. Next base: position 63,064 of record NZ_SOGU01000035.1, on the reverse strand, counting down.
ACGGCCATCGCGATCGACACGATCATCAACCAGAAGGCCAACTGGGCTTCGGGCGACGTCAACAAGCAAGTTCGTTGCATCTACGTCGCCATCGGCCAGAAGGGTTCCACGATCGCCGCCGTCAAGGGCGCGCTCGAGGACGCCGGCGTGATGGAGTACACGACCATCGTCGCGTCCCCGGCCTCCGACCCCGCCGGCTTCAAGTACCTCGCCCCGTACACCGGTTCGGCCATCGGCCAGCACTGGATGTACGCCGGCAAGCACGTCCTCATCATCTTCGACGACCTGTCCAAGCAGGCCGAGGCCTACCGTGCGGTCTCGCTGCTGCTGCGTCGCCCGCCGGGGCGCGAGGCATACCCGGGCGACGTGTTCTACCTGCACTCCCGTCTGCTCGAGCGTTGCGCGAAGCTCTCCGACGAACTCGGCGCCGGATCGATGACCGGTCTTCCGATCATCGAGACCAAGGCCAACGACGTCTCCGCGTACATCCCGACCAACGTGATCTCGATCACCGACGGCCAGATCTTCCTGCAGTCCGACCTGTTCAACGCCAACCAGCGTCCCGCAGTCGACGTGGGCATCTCGGTCTCGCGAGTCGGCGGTGACGCTCAGGTCAAGTCGATCAAGAAGGTCTCCGGAACTCTCAAGCTCGAACTGGCCCAGTACCGCTCGCTCGAGGCCTTCGCGATGTTCGCGTCCGACCTCGACGCGACCAGCCGTCGCCAGCTGGCCCGTGGCGCCCGTCTGACCGAACTGCTCAAGCAGCCCCAGTACTCGCCGTACCCGGTCGAAGATCAGGTCGTCTCGATCTGGGCCGGCACGAACGGCAAGTTCGACGAGGTTCCGGTCGAGGACGTTCTGCGTTTCGAGCGCGGGCTGCTCGACCACCTGGGTCGCACCACCGAGGTCCTCAAGACGCTGCGCGAGACGAACATCCTCGATGACGCCACCGTCGCGACGCTCGAACTCGAGGTCGACAAGTTCAAGCAGGGCTTCCAGACCGGCGAGGGCAAGCCACTCGCCTCGGTCGGCAAGGAAGAATTCACGGCCATCGCCGTCGAAGACGTGAATCAGGAAAAGATCGTCAAGCACCGACGCTAAGCGCCCCGGTCGCGTTCCCCACCGGGTCTGAACGAACAAAACTCGTTCGGACCAGGGGGAGCGCGGCCAGGCTCGCACGGCCACCGCACCACCCCACCCACTGACAAGGAAGCACAGGAGACACATGGGAGCGCAACTTCGGGTCTACCGGCAGAAGATCAAGTCTGCCCAGACGACTAAGAAGATCACTCGGGCCATGGAGTTGATCTCTGCCTCGCGCATTCAGAAGGCCAAGGCCCGCGTCGCGGCGTCGACACCGTTCGCCCGCGCGATCACGCAGGCGGTCTCCGCCGTCGCGACGTACTCGAATGTCGCTCACGTGCTCACGACCGAGCCGGAGAAGATCGAACGCGCAGCGGTCGTCATCTTCGCGTCCGACCGTGGCCTCGCCGGGGCGTTCAGCTCCCAGGTGCTGCGTGAAGCCGAGTCGCTGAGCGAACTGCTCCGTGGCCAGGGCAAGGACATCGTCTACTTCCTCGTCGGACGCAAGGCGGTCGCGTACTTCAGCTTCCGTCGTCGCCCGTCGGAACAGGTCTGGACAGGTTCGACCGACCAGCCCGACTACGAGACGGCGCGCGAGATCAGCGACGCGCTCCTCGAGGCCTTCCTCCGGGAAGCGGACGACGGCGGCGTGGACGAGATCCACGTGGTGTTCAACCGTTTCGTGAGCATGGTCACCCAGGTTCCCCAGGTTGTTCGGCTCCTTCCGCTCGAGGTCGTCGAGGGCGTCGAGGAACCCGGTGAAAACCAGGTTCTCCCGCTCTACGAGTTCGAGCCGGACGTTGAAACGGTGCTGGACTCGCTCCTGCCCGTCTACATCGAGAGCCGCATCTTCAACTCCATGCTGCAGTCCGCTGCAGCCGAGCACGCCGCGCGTCAGAAGGCCATGCAGTCGGCCTCCGACAACGCGGACAAGTTGATCAAGGACTTCACCCGGCTGTCCAACAACGCCCGGCAGACCGAGATCACCTCGCAGATTTCCGAGATCGTGGGTGGAGCCGACGCGCTCTCATCCGCCAAGAACTAAAACCAGAGAAGAGAGAGCAATGACTGACACCATATCCGCGCCAGTCCACGCACCGGTGGATTCCGTCGCCGTTGGCCGGATCGCCCGCGTCACGGGCCCGGTCGTCGACATCGAGTTCCCGCACGACTCGATCCCGGGCATGTACAACGCACTGAAGACGACCATCGTCATCGATGATGTGACCACCGTCATCACGCTCGAGGTCGCCCAGCACCTCGGCGACGACCTCATCCGCGCGATCGCGCTCAACCCGACCGATGGTCTGGTCCGTGGCCAGGAGGTCCGGGACACCGGTTCCCCCATCACTGTCCCGGTCGGCGACGTCACCAAGGGCCGCGTCTTCAACGCCATTGGCGAGGTGCTCAATGCGGAGCCCGGCGAAAAGATCGAAATCACCGAGCGCTGGCCCATCCACCGCAAGCCGCCGCCCTTCGACCAGCTGGAGTCCAAGACCCAGCTGTTCGAGACCGGCATCAAGGTCATCGACCTTCTCACGCCGTACGTTCTCGGTGGCAAGATCGGACTCTTCGGTGGAGCCGGCGTCGGCAAGACCGTCCTGATCCAGGAAATGATCCAGCGCGTCGCGCAGGACCACGGTGGAGTGTCCGTGTTCGCCGGTGTCGGGGAGCGCACCCGTGAGGGCAACGACCTGATCCACGAGATGGAAGAGGCTGGCGTCTTCGACAAGACCGCCCTCGTATTCGGCCAGATGGACGAGCCGCCGGGAACGCGTCTGCGCGTCGCCCTGTCGGCCCTGACCATGGCGGAGTACTTCCGTGACGTGGCCAAGCAGGACGTGTTGCTCTTCATTGACAACATCTTCCGCTTCACCCAGGCCGGTTCCGAGGTGTCGACCCTTCTGGGCCGCATGCCGAGCGCCGTAGGTTACCAGCCGACCCTGGCAGACGAGATGGGCATCCTCCAGGAGCGCATCACGTCGACCCGTGGCCACTCGATCACGTCGCTGCAGGCCATCTACGTTCCTGCCGACGACTACACCGACCCGGCGCCGGCGACGACCTTCGCCCACCTCGACGCCACCACCGAGCTGTCGCGCGAAATCGCGTCGAAGGGGCTCTACCCGGCCGTCGACCCGCTCACCTCGACCAGCCGCATCCTCGACCCCCGCTACCTGGGCGCCGACCACTACACCACGGCCGTGCGCGTCAAGGCGATCCTGCAGAAGAACAAGGAACTCCAGGAGATCATCGCGATCCTGGGTGTTGACGAACTCTCCGAGGAAGACAAGGTCACCGTCTCCCGCGCGCGCCGCATCCAGCAGTTCCTGTCGCAGAACACCTACATGGCCAAGAAGTTCACGGGTGTCGAGGGCTCCACGGTGCCGCTCAAGGACACCATCGAGTCCTTCACCGCCATCGCCAACGGCGACTTCGACCACGTGGCCGAACAGGCCTTCTTCAACGTCGGTGGCATCGCCGACGTCGAAGAGAAGTGGGCGAAGATCCAGAAAGAGAACGACTAGTCATGGCCGGGACCCCGCTCACGGTCAGTGTCGTCGCGGCCGACCACGAGGTCTGGTCCGGCGAGGCCAGCATGGTGGTCGCCCGCACCGTGGAGGGCCAGATCGGTATCCTTCCCGGGCACGAGCCCATGCTGGCGATCCTTGCCAGTGGCGAGGTTCGGGTGACCCTGAGCGGCGGTGAGAAAGTCGTCGCCGAGGCGGCGGACGGCTTCCTGTCGGTCGCCAACAACGTGGTCACGATCGTCGCACGCAAGGCAGAGCTCGTTTAGTTCGCTTGCTGATCCTGCTGCCGCCGTCCGAGACAAAACGTCTCGGTGGCATCGAAGTACCGCTTGACCTGCAGTCCCTCCAGTACCCGTCGCTTGCATCCAAGCGGCGGGTACTTGTGCGTTCGCTCCGCTCGCTCGCCCGGCATCCGGATGAGATGATGGCGGCCTTGAAGCTGGGCCGCACCCAGTCCGCCGAGGTCGGACGGAATCTGGCGCTGTCATCGTCACCGACCATGCCGGTGCTGGACCGCTACACCGGGGTGCTTTACGACGCCCTCGACGCCGGCACCCTGTCGCCGGCCGACCGCGACTGGGCCCGGCACCACGTGCTGGTGCACTCCGCACTGTTCGGGCCGGTCGGCGCGCTGGACCTCATTCCGGCCTACCGCCTCTCGTGCAGCTCGAAGCTGCCCGAGATCGCCCTGAAGAAGCACTGGGCGGAGTCAATCGCGCGTGTGCTGGCCGAGTCTGAGGGGCTCCTGCTCGACTTCCGCTCCGCGGGCTATGTCGCGCTCGGGCCCGCGCCGGTGCGTCCCGGCTCCGTCTATCTCCGCGTCCTCGCCGAGACTGCGGACGGCCGCACGCGCGCCCTGAACCACTTCAACAAGCAGGCGAAGGGCCGCTTCACCCGGGCCCTCGTGCAGCACGGCGAGTCCTTCACGACGCTCGACGCGTTGCTCGGGTGGGCGGCCGGGGCGGGCTTTGTTCTGCGCCCCGGATCGGTCGGGGAACTCGACCTGGTCGTCGACCAGTCGATTGCCGCCGCCACGGTCTGAAAGCGGCCCCACCGACGGGCATTCCGGCCCTAGGCTGTGACCGTGCCCACACCACCTATGAACGTCACCGTCACCGGCGCCGGCGGCCAAATCGGCTACGCCCTGGTCTTTCGGATTGCGTCAGGCGCCCTGCTCGGCCCGACCACACCGATCAACCTCACCCTGCTCGAGATCCCCGGGGGACGCGCCGCCGCGGAGGGCACAGCCCTCGAGCTGCAGGACTGCGCGTTCCCGCTGCTGCGGTCGGTCACCGTCACGGAAGACCCGGTCCGCGCCTTCGACGGGGTCAGCATCGCGCTGCTGGTCGGTTCCCGGCCCCGGGCCGTCGGCATGGAGCGGGTGGCTCTGCTCGAGAGCAACGGTCGCATCTTCGGGCCGCAGGGGCTCGCGCTCAACGAGGGCGCGGCATCCGATGTGCGCGTCCTGGTCGTGGGCAACCCCGTGAACACCAATGCCCTCGTTGCCAGCGCTTTCGCTCCGGACATTCCGGCGGAACGCTTCACGGCCATGACCCGGCTGGACCACAACCGCGGGCTCGGCCAGTTGGCCGCCCGGCTGGGCGTGCCCGTTCCCGAGATCGACGGACTCACCGTGTGGGGGAACCACTCCGCCAGCCAGTACCCGGATGTCTCCCACGCGACCGCGGGCGGGCGCCCGGTGTCCGGCCTCGTGGACGAGGCGTGGCTGACCGGGGAGTTCATTCCCCGGGTCGCCAACCGCGGTTACGAGATCATCCAGGCACGCGGCGCGTCGTCCGCGGCGTCCGCGGCCAGTGCGGCCATCGACCACGTCTACGACTGGGTCAACGGGACCGGCGACCGATGGACCTCCGCGGGCGTCGTGTCGGACGGCTCCTACGGCGTGCCGGAGGGTCTGGTCTGTTCATTCCCGGTGCGCGGCGTGGACGGGCGATACGAGATCGTGCCGAACCTCTCGATCGACGCCTTCTCGCGCGCCCGGATCGACAACTCGGTCGCCGAGCTGCTTGAAGAGCGCGCCGCGGTTCTGTCTCTCGGCCTGCTGCCCTGACCTCCGGTCGGACCTCCAGCCGATCCTCTGGTCGGCGCCTCCAGCCGGTCCTCTAGTCGGCGGAGGCGCGGTGGCAGCCCTGCACGTGATCGTCGACGAGGCCCGCGGACTGCATCAGCGCGTACATCGTGGTGGGGCCGACGAACCGGTAACCGCGGGCGCGCAGCTCGCGGCTGAGCGCCGTCGATTCCGGGGTGATGGCCGGGATCTCGCTGAGCGTTACCAGCCGGGAGCTGCGGCCTGGCGGTGCGAAGCTCCAGATCAGCGCGGCCAGGCTGTGACCGAGGTCCCGGGTGACCCGGGCGTTGCCGATGGTCGCCTCGATCTTCCCGCGGTGGCGGATGATGCTGGGATCGGCCACGAGACGGGCGACGTCTGATTCGTCCATGACGGCGACCCGGTCCACCTCGAAGCCGTGAAACGCGGCCCGGAAGGCGGGGCGTCGCCGCAGGATCGTGATCCACGACAAGCCCGCCTGGAAGCCCTCGAGGCACAGCTTCTCGAACAGCGCCCGGTCGTCCCGAAGCGGACGTCCCCACTCTTCATCGTGGTATCGCCGGTATTCGGCGTCGTCGCCCACCCAGCCGCAGCGGGCGAGCCCGTCCGCGCCCACCCGGAGCGAACCGGTCGCGTCGGTCACGACCGGTGCTCGATGCCTTCGTGATCGAGCAGCCAGACCTTGGTGGGGATGCCGCTGCCTCCGCTGTACCCGGTGATGCGCCCGTCAGCGGCCAACACCCGGTGACAACCGACCAGGATGGGCACGGGATTCGCACCGATGGCGCCGCCGACGGCCCGGCCTGAGCCCGGCTTTTCCAGCGACCTCGCCACTTCTCCGTACGAGGTGACGTCGCCGAAGCCCAGTGCGGCCAGGCGCGCCCAGACATCCTTCTGGAACGCAGTGCCCTGCCGCGGCCGGACGGGCACGTCGAAGCTGGTGCGGGTTCCGGCGAAGTACTCCGTCAGCTCCCGGGCGGCCTGGGCGAGCAGGGGGGAGGGGGCCTCTGCCGACGCCTCCAGGGGCAGATGCCCGTCGCGCTCGATCGAGAGCGACAGGATGCTCTCACCGTCGCTGGTCAGTTCCAGCCGCCCAATGGGGCTGGGCAGCCGGATCAAAGACGTTTCGATGCTGATCATGACTCGACTGTAGTCGGCGCCGCAGCGGGACTCTGGCGGCTTTCGGACCTGAGGGGAACTGGCACCGTCGCCCACTGGGGAGGAGGCTTCGGCCATGGTCACCCGACCGGACCAGGCCCCCGGCTCAGGCCAGCGGTAGGTGCGGGTAGTCGGCGGAGCGGTTCTGGAAGGCCAGGATGCTGGGATTCTGGATGACCCCGTTCCTGATCTCGATCGCCCGGCGCAGGGTCTCGTCGGCACCCCAGGCGTTCTCGCCCCTCAGCACGTCCTCGAGGTAGGGGAGGAGTGCCGCACTGATCTCCCAGGTGGCGGAGTCCCACAGATAGGAGGGACTGTGGTCGACCGCGTAGTACGTGACGTTGTCGCCGACGGTGAAGACCGGGTTGGCGAACGTGGTCGGCCGGGCCCAGGCGAACCCCATGCCGGCATCGCACGACACGTCGACGACGAGGGTTCCCGGGGCGAGCAGCGCGAGGTCCGCATCCCGCAGGAAGGTGAGCGGCTGGTTGGGGTCCTGCAGCACGCAGTTCACGATCACGTCGTGGCCGGCCAGGAAGTCGGGCAGCGGCATCCGTTTGCCCTCGACCAGAACGGAGTCGACCGAACCGGCGGCGACACCACCGGAGTCGCCGGCGCCATCCTCGCGCACGAGCGGCACGATCCGGGCGGCGTCGAACACCGACCCCGGCGCGATGGCGCGCGGGGTGACCAGGCTGACGTCGGTGACTCCGTGGGCCCCCAGGGCCGTCACGGCTCCGCGGGCGGTGGACCCGGATCCGATCACGGCCGCGCGCAGCGGGCGGCCGTACACGCCGGTCGAGCCAACGAGCGACAGGGCGTGCACCACCGAGGCGTAACCGGCGAGCTCGTTGTTCTTCTGCAGGATGTGCCGTTTGAAGTCGCCGTCCGCGGTCCACTCGTTCATCGCCTCGAAGGCGATCAGGGTGAGTTTCTTGTCGATGGCGAGCTGGGTGAGGGCCGGGTCCTGCACGCAGTGCGGCCAGCCCCAGAGGATCTGCCCCTCCCGCAGCTGGCCGATATCCGCGAGCAGCGGCTTGGCCAGCAGGATGACGTCACACTCCGCGATCAGCTGCTCGCGGGGGAGCAGGCCGCCCACCAGCGGCGCGAGCCGTTCGTCGGGCATGCCGAACTGTTCCCCGTAGCCCTGCTCCAGATAGATGCGGCCGCGCACGTCGGCATCAATCTGGTCGAGGTGGAGCGGATGCAGCGGAAGGCGACGTTCGTCCACCTTGCCGGAACGGGACATGACGCCAATGGAGAGCCGGTTCATCTGATGCCTTTCGGGTCACGACCTGTTTAGCACAGCGCTGTGAGCCTAATGTGGGGGCATGGCGCAGATCGACTACCGCAGGCTGGGCGATTCGGGACTGATGGTCTCCACGATCGGCCTCGGCTGCAACAATTTCGGTCGTGCGGGCACGGCCACCCAAAGCCAGGCGGGCACCTCCGCCGTCATCGATACGGCGGTCGACGCCGGGATCACCCTGTTCGACACGGCGGACATCTACGGCGCGGAACGGGGCCTCAGCGAAACCCTGATGGGCCACGCTCTGCAGGGCAAGCGGGACCGGATCGTGCTGGCGTCCAAGTTCGGCATGGACATGAACGGCCGGAACGGGCCGGACTGGGATGCGCGCGGCTCGCGCCGGTACATACGCCTGGCCGTCGAGGCCTCGCTCCGGCGGCTGCAGACCGACTGGATCGACCTGTACCAGCTGCACACGCCCGACCCGAACACGCCGATCGAGGAGACGCTGCAGACGCTGGACGACCTGATCCGGGAGGGCAAGGTGCGCTACATCGGCCACTCCAACCTGGCCGGCTGGCAGATCGCGGAGGCCGAGTTCACGGCTCGGCTGCACGGGCATCCGCGGTTCATCTCCGCGCAGAACGAGTACAGCCTGCTCGTGCGCGACGCGGAGGAGGAGGTGCTGCCGGCCGTCAACGCCTACGGCCTGGGGTTCCTGCCGTTCTTCCCGCTCTACAACGGCCTGTTCACGGGCAAGTTCTCGCGTGCCGGGGGCCCGGCCGACAGTCGGATCATGATGTTCAGACCCCATCTGGCCGAGACGGCCCCCTGGGACGTGATCGAGAAGTACGAGGCGTTCTGCGACGAACACGGCGTGACCATGCTCGCGGCCACGTTCGCCTGGCTCCTGGCCCAGCCGGGGCTCACCAGCGTCATCGCCGGCGCCACGCGGCCGGAGCAGGTCGTGCAGAACACCCTCGAAGCGAACGAGTGGCAGCCGACGCCCGAGGACGTCGCCTGGATCTCCGACCTGTTCGCGTGAGTTCACGCGGGGCCGGCCGCCGCGGATGGGCCCAGAGGGGCCGGCTTCCGCACGGGTTAGGCTTACGGGATGGTCGGCGGGAGTAGCCGGTCGCCCGGGGCGAATCATCCTCCGGCAGGTGGCTATCGTCGCTTGAGTGTTCGAGCGCACGCTCACCCTCGTGCCGACAGTGAGGCTCCACCCGTGACGATGCAGACCACCCGGCGGCCGCGCGTGAAGCGCCCCGCCGCCCAGCTCAACACCGTGCAACTGGCCCGAGGGTTCGCGGCGCTCGCCGTGGTGGCCTACCATCCGCAGTCGACCGAGGTGAAGTACTTCTCGGGCACGAACATCCTGCCGGAATTCCTCGGCCGAGGGCTGTCCGGCGTCGACCTCTTCTTCGTGATCAGCGGTTTCGTCATGGTCCTGACCACCCGCGGCAAGCACGGAACGCCCCGCCAGGTGGGCAAATTCGTGTGGAACCGGTTCTTCCGCATCTACCCCACCTACTGGGTCTACAGCCTGGCGCTGCTGCCCGTGCTGCCCGTGCTGTTCCTGGCCCCCGCGTTCATCAACTCGTCCCAGGGCGGTCAGATCGACATTCTCTCGTCCTTCCTGCTGCTGCCGACCGAGATCCTGCCGCTGCTCCTCGTGGCTTGGACGCTGACGATCGAGGTGTGGTTCTACGTCGTGTTCGCGGTGGTCCTGTTCCTGCCGGAGCGGATGCTGGTGTCCGCCCTCGCGGTCTGGTTCGCCCTGCTGGTGATCGTGAACTGGGCCGGCCCCATCTCGGCGAACCCGTACCTCGAACTCCCGACCAACGCCATGGCCATCGAGTTCATCCTCGGCGGGGTCGCCGCGCTGCTGTTCCGGCACGTCAACCGGGTCGTCGCCGCCGTGCTGGCCGTCACCGGCATCGTCGTGCTGCTCTCCTTCGGCGCCACCACTCCCGCGGACCTCTACGCGGGTCCCGGCCTCGACCGCCCACTCACCCTCGGCGTCGGGTTCGCCCTGCTGCTCCTGGCGGCAACGGCCCTCGAGCACCGTCGCGGAATCGGCGCCCTGTCCCGGCTCACGGTTCTCGGCGACATGTTTTACTCCGTCTACCTCTGCCACGTGCTCGTCCTCGCTGTGACGGGTCGCGTCTGGCTGACCATCGCCGGCTCGTTCGCCGCCAACCCGATCATGGTCGCCGGCTGGTGGGTCGTCACCCTCGCGGCCGTGCTCACGGTGGGCTACCTGAGCTACCGCCTGATCGAGCGCCCGGTGATGACCGTGGCGCATCGCTGGCGGGCAGCCGTGTTCCACGAGAAGGACACCGGAAGCCCGGCGGGCGCCACATCCCTCCTTGTGAGTGAGCGCTCACTCAGTTAGTCTGAACGGATGACGCGGAAGCCGGCCCGAGCCAGGTCGCTGTCGGTCGAGGACCGGCAGTCGATGATCATCGACGCCGTCACCCCGCTGCTGATCGAACACGGCCAGGGCGTCACGACCCGGCAGATCGCCGAGTGCGCCGGCATCGCCGAGGGCACCATCTTCCGGGCTTTCGACAGCAAGGACGAACTGATCCGGGCCGTCGTGGCCCGGCAACTCGATCCGGAGCCGCTCCGGGTGCAGCTGGCCGCGGTGGACCTCGCCCTCCCGCTCGAGGAACGGGTGGGCGCCATCGTGGGGCTCCTCCGTGCGCGCTTCGCCCGGGTCTTCACGATCCTGAACATGGCCGGATCGATGGGCAGGCCCCACACCCATGAGGCCGCGCACGAGTTCACCGAGATGCTCGCCCACCTGCTCGCCCCGGACTTCGCGCGCCTGAGCGTGCCGCCGATCCGGGCGGCGCAGATCATCCGGATGGTCGCGCTCGCGGCATCCGTGCCCCAGATCCGGTCCGGTGCCGCCTTCGACGACGACGAGCTGACCGCCCTCATCCTCTACGGCATTGCCGGTGCACCCGCCCGGCCGATCGCCACCCCCTAGGAGAACCGATGTTGTGGAAATTGCTTGTGAAGTACCTGCGGCCCTACTGGCGGCTGCTGGCGGCCGTCGTGTTCTTCCAGCTCGTTCAGTCGATCGCGTCGCTCTATCTGCCCACGCTCAATGCCGACATCATCGACGAGGGCGTGGCCAAGGGCGACACCGGGTACATCCTGCAGACCGGCGGCCTGATGCTGGCGATCACGCTCCTGCAGATCCTCGCGGCAATCACGGCGGTCTACTTCGGGGCCAAGGCGGCCATGGCGCTGGGGCGTGACCTGCGCGGTGCCGTCTTCACCCGGGTCGGTGAATTCTCCGAGCAGGAGGTCACCCGGTTCGGAGCGCCCTCGCTGATAACCCGGTCGACCAATGACGTGCAACAGGTTCAGATGCTCGTCCTGATGACCTCCACCCTGATGGTGTCCGCGCCGATCCTCTCGATCGGCGGCGTGATCATGGCCATCCGGCAGGACGTCCAGCTGTCCTGGCTGATCGCCGTCAGCGTGCCCGTGCTCCTGATCGGGGTCGGGCTGATCATCGTGCGGATGGTTCCGCTGTTCCGGCTGATGCAGACCAGGATCGACACCGTCAACCGGGTGCTGCGGGAGCAGCTCACGGGCATCCGGGTGATCCGGGCCTTCGTTCGCGAGGACGTCGAGTCGGCACGCTTCGGCCGGGCCAACGAAGACGTCACGGACACTGCCCTCCGCGCCGGCCGACTGATGGCCCTGATGTTCCCCGTCGTCATGCTCGTGCTCAACGTCTCGAGTGTCGCAGTGATCTGGTTCGGCGCGTTCCGGATCCAGGACGGATCCATGCAGGTGGGCACCCTGATCGCATTCCTCAGCTACCTGATGCAGATCCTGATGGCCGTGATGATGGCCACGTTCATGGCCGTGATGATCCCCCGAGCGACCGTCTCCGCGGACCGGATCGGCGAGGTGCTCGACACCCCGTCGAGCGTGCGACCGCCAGCGCACCCGATCAATGAGACCGTCGGGCAGGGCGAACTCGAGCTGGTGGACGTCGGTTTCGCCTACCCGGGCGCCGAGCAGCCGGTGCTGCGCAACGTGAGTTTCCTCGTGCACTCCGGGGAGACGACGGCCATCATCGGCAGCACGGGCTCGGGCAAGACCACCCTGGTGAACCTGCTGCCCCGGCTCTTCGACGCCACCAGCGGCAAGGTACTCGTGGACGGCGTGGACGTGCGCGAACTCAAACCGGACCTGCTGTGGGGGCACATCGGCCTCGTGCCGCAGAAACCGTACCTGTTCTCCGGCACCGTGCGCAGCAACCTGCTCTACGGCAAACCGGATGCGACGGAGGAGGAACTCTGGCGGGCGCTGACGATCGCGCAGGCGAAAGACTTCGTGCAGGAGATGGAGGACGGCCTCGACGCCCCGATCTCACAGGGCGGAACGAACGTGTCCGGCGGCCAGCGGCAGCGCCTCGCAATCGCGCGGGCCCTGGTCAAACGGCCGGAACTGTACATCTTCGACGACTCGTTCTCCTCGCTCGACCTGGCGACGGATGCGCGCCTGCGTGCGGCGCTGCGCACGGGCACCGACGGCGCCACGATGGTGATCGTCGCCCAGCGGGTGTCGACGATCATCGACGCGGACCAGATCCTCGTGCTGGAGGGCGGCCGCATCGTCGGCCGCGGAACCCACGAGCAACTGCTCGAATCGAACCAGACCTACCAGGAAATCGTGTCATCGCAGCTCACCGCGGAGGAAGCAGCATGAGCGAATCAACCGCGGCGAAGACCCCGCCCCGTCCGCCCATGCGCGGCCCGGGACACGGCGGCGGCCCGTTCGGCGGGATGAACGTTCCAGCCGAGAAGGCGATGAACTTCGGCCCGTCGGCCAGGCGGCTGCTGGGCAAGTTGCGCCCCGAACGGCTGTGGCTCATGCTGGTGCTGTTCCTCGCGATCGCAAGTGTCACCTTCTCGGTGATCGGCCCGAGGCTGCTCGGCGAGGGCACGAACCTCATCTTCGCCGGCGTCGTCTCCAAGGGCCTGCCCGCCGGTGTGAGCCAGGCTGACGTGATCAACCAGCTGCGCGCATCCGGTGAAACGGGCAAAGCCGACCTGCTCAGCGGGATGACCCTGACTCCGGGCCTGGGGATCGACTTCGCGATGCTGTCCACCGTGCTGCTCTGGGCGATGGTGCTGTACGTGCTGTCCTCCGTCTTCAGCTACGTACAGGCGTACGTGCTGAACGGGGTCGTGCAGCGCACGGTGTTCCGCCTGCGCAGCGAGATCGAGGCGAAGATCAACCGGCTGCCGCTGCGGTACTACGACACCGTGCAGCGCGGCGAACTGCTCAGCCGGGTCACCAATGACGTGGACAACGTCTCGCAGAGCCTGCAGCAGTCGCTGAGCCAGGCGGTCACCTCACTGCTCACGGTCGTCGGCGTGATCGTGATGATGTTCCTGCTCTCGCCCCTGCTGGCCGTGATCGCCCTGGTCACCGTGCCGTTGACGCTGGTCACCACCGTGCTGATCGCGAAGCGCTCGCAGAAACTCTTCGTCGACCAGTGGACGCACACCGGCGAACTGAACGGTCAGATCGAGGAGACCTTCACCGGGCACGCCCTGGTCAAGGTGTTCGGTCGTCAGAAGGAGGTCGAAGAACGTTTCCGGGCCAAGAACAACGAACTGTACCAGGCCAGCTTCGGCGCCCAGTTCGTCAGCGGCCTGATCATGCCCGCGATGACGTTCATCGGCAACCTGGTCTACGTGGCCATCGCCGTCGCCGGCGGCCTCCAGGTGGCGTCCGGCGCGATGCAGCTCGGCGACGTGCAGGCGTTCATCCAGTACTCCCGGCAGTTCACCCAGCCGCTCGCCCAGCTCGGATCGATGGCGAACCTCCTGCAGTCCGGGGTCGCCTCCGCCGAGCGGGTGTTCGCCCTCCTCGACGCGGAGGAGCAGAGCCCGGACCCGGAGCCGGCGACGAGCCCCGAGGTCGTGCACGGACGGTTGACCTTCGAGGACGTCTCCTTCCGCTACACCCCCGACAAACCGCTGATCGAGAACCTCAGCCTGGTGGCCGAGCCCGGCCAGACCGTCGCCATCGTGGGTCCGACCGGGGCCGGAAAGACCACTCTGGTCAACCTGATGATGCGCTTCTACGAGCTCGACGCCGGCCGGATCACGCTCGACGGTGTGGACGTCAGCGGGATGACCCGGGACGACCTGCGAGGCCGGATGGGCATGGTGCTGCAGGACACCTGGCTTTTCGGCGGCACCATCCGCGACAACATCGCCTACGGCCGACCGGATGCCTCGGAGGAGGAGATCCTCGCGGCGGCGCGCGCCACCTACGTGGACCGGTTCGTGCACACGCTGCCGGACGGTTACGACACGGTCCTCGACGACGAGGGCGGCAACGTCAGCGCCGGCGAGAAGCAGCTGCTCACCATCGCCCGCGCCTTCCTCGCGAAGCCGAGCGTGCTGATCCTCGACGAGGCGACCAGCTCCGTCGACACCCGCACCGAGGTGCTCGTGCAGAAGGCGATGAGCGCCCTGCGCGCCGACCGCACCAGCTTCGTGATCGCGCACCGCCTCTCCACGATTCGGGACGCCGACCTGATCCTGGTGATGGAGGCCGGCCGGATCGTCGAACTGGGCACGCACGATGAGCTCCTCGCCGCCGGCGGCGCCTACCACGCCCTCTACAACGCGCAGTTCGCCGCGGCGGTGACCGACGAGGCCTAGCCCCCGTCTCCGGTCGGCCCCGAACCAATTCGACGGAGATTTTGCTGCAAATCGGCCGTTCCGGCGGGTTTGAGGCCGTTTCGGGCAAAATCTCCGTCGAATTCGACAGGGGCGCGGGGCTACCGCGGACACCGCCTGGGCCACAGACGGGCGGCCGGCGACGGGTGGCCGGCGGCGGCGGCGGACCAGCCGGACCGTCCGGCGGGTACTGTGGTGTCGCGGTCCGGAACGGAACGGAACGGAACGGGCACCGGTGCGCGCCGAGACGGGGTCAGTCCGCACCGCGGTGCATTTTCGAGAGGACACGTCGTGACACGGTTTCCCAGCTCGGTCTACCGGCACGGTCAGGAGCCTGACCCCCGGTTCAGCCTGGCGAACGAGCGCACCTTCCTCGCCTGGATCCGCACCGCGCTCGCCCTGATCGCCGCCGGGGTGGCGCTGGAGGCGCTGCCGCTGCCCATCCGCGCCGACTTCCGTCTCTCGGCGTCGGGCCTCTTCGTCGCCCTCGGGCTCATCGCCCCGGCGCACGCGTGGATCAGCTGGATGCGCATCGAACGGTCGATGCGCCAGAACCGGCCGCTGCCAGCGCCGGCACTGTCCGGCATCCTTGCGGCCGGAGTGGTGGTGGCCGGCCTGCTGATCGCGGCCGGAATGTTCCTGTGACCTCGGAGCGGCCCTTCGACCCGGGGCTGCAGCCCGAGCGAACCCTGCTCGCCTGGCAGCGCACGGTGCTTTCGCTCACCGCCTTCGTCGCCGTCGGAGTGCGCCTGACCGCACCGGACCGGGGAGCCGTCGCCGTGGCCACCGGCATGGTCGGGCTGGCCCTGGCGATCGCGGCCTACCTCGGCGTGAGTGTGCGCTATCGCCGCGCCCACGCCGCGCTCACGCGGTCCGCGTCCCTGCCGCCCAGCGGTGCGTGGCCGTTGCCCGCCCTGGCCGGCTCGACGGTCATGCTGGGACTCCTCGCCGTGCTCTATCTCGCAGCCGGCCCGTGACACCGCTTCAGTCTTGATCCAACCCAGCCCCGAAACGACTCAGGCCTTGAGCTGGGCCTCCAGCTCGCGGGCGCAGTCGATGCAGAGTTCCGCGGCGGGTCTGGCGTCCAGCCGGGCGCGCCCGATAGGTTCGCCCCGGCGGGTGCAGAACCCGTAGCTGCCGTTCGCAATCCGCACGAGCGCCCGGTCGATTTCGGCTGATTTGACCTCCAGGTCGCTGTGCACGCCGGAGATGCGGGACCATTCCATCGTCAGGGTGGGGCCCTCGGGGTCGTGTTCGTCGTCGGCCGTGCCCCGGGCCTCGATCACCCCGTCGAGCGTGGTGACGATGCGACCGAGGGCGATGTCGAGGTCGTGGCGCTGAGCACGGAGGAGCTTCTCGAAATGTCGCAGGTCGGCTGCAGACAGCTTCGTCTGGGTGCGCATGATGGACGTCCTCTCAGGCCGGGCACGGCCCAACGCCGGCACCATGGTTTTCGGTGTTGAGGATACGCCCGGGCAGCGCTTCTGTCGCGGTGCCCCGGGGCCCGGGTGACTACCCGACCGTCACCGGGATCGAGTGCAGCCCGGTCGCCCCGTCGGGCAGCACATCGCGCACCGTAGAAGTCTGCACCTGCCCTGCGGCATCCGTCGCCCGCACGGTGAGCGTGTGCCGTCCGGAGGCGGCCGGCCACACCCAGGTCCACTGCCGCCAGGTGTCGGCGGAGATCGCGTCGGCGAGGGTCGCCGCGTTCCACCCGCCGTCGTCGACCCGCACATCGACGGCACGGATGCCCACATGCTGGGACCAGGCCACGCCGGCTACCGTGACGGGCCCCGCGGGCATCTGCACGTTCTGCCGGGGCACGTCGATCCGGGAGGACAGCTTGACCGGGCCGCGTTCGGTCCAGCCGCGGCTGGTCCAGTAGGCGGTCTCCTGGTCGAACCGGGTGACGTGCAGCTCGACGACCCATTTCGTGGCCGAGACGTAGCCGTACAGCCCGGGCACGACCATCCGCACCGGGTAGCCGTGCTCGAGGGGGAGCGGCTCGCCGTTCATCCCGACCGCAAGGATCGCGTTGCGGTCGTCGATGAGCACCCCCAGCGGAGTGCTGGCCGTCCAGCCGTCTTCGCTGCGGGAGAGGACCATGTCGGCGTCCGCGCGCGGCTTGGCCCGCGCGAGAAGCTCGCGGATCGGGTAGCCCAGCCAGGTCGCGTTGCCGATCAGGTCTCCGCCGACGTCGTTCGACACGCAGGTGAGGGTCGTCGTGCTCTCCTCGAGGGGGAGGGCGAGCAGCTCGGCGAAGCTCAGCTCGACCTCGTTCTCGACCATGCCCGTGATCTTCAGGGTCCAGGCGCCGGGATCGATCCGGGGAACCTGGAGGGCCGTGTCGATGCGGTAGAAATCCGCGTTCGGGGTGATCAGCGGGGCGAGGCCGGGAATGTCCAGGGCTGCCCCGGCCGGCACGGGTGCCGCGGCCACGGCCGGCGTGGGGAGGGTGAAACGGGCGCGGGCGGCATCCGTGGCCCTGACCCCGGCCGAGATCATCTGGCCCCCGATCGCGGCGAGCAGTCCGAGGCCCGCACCGGCGCCCGCATAGGCGAGGAAGCGCCGACGGTCGGGAGCGGATGCCGGCGCACCGGCCGGCATGCGGCGGAGCGTGACGATGAGCAGGGTGAGCACCACCGCGGCGACGACCATGGCCACGACGGCGGGCATCGCGTCGAAGGGCGCCGCGTTCGCCCGGGTGAGCACCGCGGCGACGGCGAGGGTACCCGACGCCGCGACGATGACCCGTCCCGCAGGCGGCCGGAGGAATTCGAGAACCCCGGCCGCGGCGGCGAGGAGGACGGCGCCGAGCGCCACGCTGACGATCAGCACGACCTTGTCGCCCGTGCCGAACAGGGAGATGACGAGTTCCTTCAGCCACCCGGGCGCAAGGTCGACGACCACCGCTCCGACGGCCAGGATCGGGTTGCCGGCCGGGGCGAAGAGTCCGGCGGCCAGCTCGGCCGCCCCGAGGCCGGCCAGCGCGGCGGCCACGCCCGCGAGGGCGGGCCGCCACAGTCGCGACGTTCGCGAGGATGCCCCGGGCGGCGTTTCGGGCGTCGGGGACGACAACGTCGACGGGGGCGGCACGGGGGACGGGGAGGCGTCGCGGCTGACCATCAGCCCAGCTTAGATACGCGGGCTGGGAGTCGGTCCCGCACTTGATGCACCCCCCCGAACGGGTTTATCGTCCCAGTGTCCTGATGCTCAATCGGAGGAGTCACCCATGCTTGGTCCCATCGAAATACTGGTCATCGCGTTCCCCGGAAACAGGTTCACCGGTGAGATCCTCCCGGCACTGGCCGACCTCGTCGACACGGACACGATCAGCATCATCGACGGCGTGTTCGTGCGAAAAGACGAGGACGGCACAATCTCGTACTCGGAGTTCGAGGAACTCGGCGTGAACGAGGACGCGATGGCGCTGACCGACGTGATCGAGATGATCAACGGCCTCGTCTCCGACGAGGACGTCGAAGAACTTGCGGCAGACCTGGAAAATGACAGTTCGGCCGCGATCCTCGTCTTCGAGCACACCTGGTTCAAGCCGCTGCGCGACGCCATCGTCTCGTCCGGCGGGGTGCTCGTGGACACGGTCCGGATTCCGGGAGCCGTCGTCGACGAAGTGCTCGAGGCGCTCGCCGAAGCCGACGCCGACACGGACTGATCGCCACACCTCCATCGGCCCTGCAGCTCAACCGGCTCCGCGGGCCACAGCGAAAGGAATCAGCATGCCCAGACGAATCGGCCGTCCCGGCCTGATCGGCACGATGGCCCGCACAGCGGTGGTGGCCGGAACCGCGACGGCCGTCGCCGGCGGCGTGAACCGCAGGCAGCAGTCACGGGCCCAGGCCTCGGCCGACGAGCAGGCCGCCGCCGAGCAGCAGCAGTACGAGGCTCAGCAGTACGAAGCGCAGCAGGCGCGGCAAGCCGAGCAAGCCCAGCAGGCTCCGGAACCGGCAGCCGCGGCGGGAGGCGACGACCTCAGCGCGCAGATCGAGAAATTGGCCACACTCAAGACGGCCGGCGTCATCAGCGACGAAGAGTTCGCGGCGGCAAAGGCCAAGCTCCTCGGGATGTGACCCGCCCCCCGTTCCGCCCCCGAATGTGCCCGTTCCGGTCGAGAGTGCCCGCTACAGCGGGCACTCTCGACCGGAACGGGCACTGTGGCGGACAGCCTGGTCAGGGGAGCCTGGTCGGGCCAACGGGGGCGGGGCTGCCTAGCCGGTCTGGATCGTTGGCGGTGCGGTTGGCGGAACCGGTATCGGAGGGCGCTTCCTGGCCCGGCGCCCGGCTTTCCGCTCGGCCGCCTCCCGCGTCATCAGGGCCCGCGTCGCCGCCAGGTCGCCGAGCAGAGGGCGCCACCACCGTGACCGGGGATCGGAATCGACGAGGATCGTTCGCACGAGAAACGTGAGGGGGATGGCCAGCAGCGCACCGATCGGCCCCATGATCACCGACCAGAACATCACGGAAACGAAGGTTATGGTCTGGCTGAGGGCGACGGCGTTGCTGACCAGTCGGGTCTGGATGGCGCCCTGCACGACCGCGTTCACGAGGGTGTAGACGACGATCACGGAGATCGCCGTGGACCAGCCGCCTTCGAGGAATCCGAAGACCACGGGCGGGACGATCGCGATCAGGTAGCCGACATTCGGGATGTAGCTGCACACAAACGACAGCAACCCCCAGAGGAAGGCGCCCGGAACGGCGAGGACCACCAGCGCGAGTGCGTTGAGGGTGCCCTGCACGAGCCCGAGGGCCGTGGTCGTGACCATGTAGCGGCGCACATTCGACGCGTTGGCACGGAGCGCGTCGACCAGACTGGAGCGGGTCGGTTCGAGCCGCCCGGTACGGGAATTCTCTTTCGGTGCCAGCGCATATGAGTCCCCTCCGACGGGCCGATGCTTGCCCCGAATGTAGACCCAGGGGCCCTGCCCGGATAGCTCGAGGACAGACGGGGTCTCTACCGCGCCCTGGCGTCGTTCCCCGCGGACCGGTCCGCGAGGAAGCCCGGCGCGGCCTCGACGCCGTAGCCCGCGGACGACGTGCGCTTCGGCCGGTAGACCACGCGGGAGTGGTACACGAACCGAAGCACGAAACCGGCGGTGAGCAGCGCCGCCTGGGCCGCGACACTGGGGATGGACGTCACGCTGACGACCACCCAGAGCAGGTACGTGCGGAGCGTCGTCTCCGCCCCGTTGAAACCGAATGACTGCGCCAGTCGAGTCCAGACGTGTCGCCCCTCTTCCCGGAGGTCGTGGAAGACGAACCGTTCCTGCAGCAGGAAGTTCGTCACCATCGTGACCACGGCGGCGATGATCGCCGCCAGCAGGTACCAGACGCCGAACGCCTGCAGCAGGGCCATGATCGCGAGGTTGCCCACCGCTCCGAGCGCGCCGATCAGCGCGAATCCGGACAGCCGGCCGAATCGGAGCGTCGCCAACTGAGTCACGAACCGCAAGCCCTGGCGGAAGTCGGCCTTCGACTCACCCGCGTGACGTTCCCCGAACACGAACGGCACCTCGACGACCGTGACCGCATTGCGCGCCAGGATCTCGAGCAGGATCTTGAACCCGCGCGGCCGGAGCGAACCGAGATCCACCGACGACCGCCTGACGGCGAAGAACCCGGTCATCGGGTCGGTGCAGTTGCGGAGCCGGGTCGGGAACATGGCCCGGGTGAGAACGGTCGCCGCCGAAGACACCAGCCGGCGGACAAACCCGCTCAGGCCCGCGGACGATCCGCCGCTGATATGGCGCGAGGCGACCACGACGTCGGCGACCTGGTCGACGCCCGACGCCAGCAGAACCGGGATGAGTTCCGGCGGATGCTGCAGGTCGCCGTCCATCACGACGCACCACTCGCCGACGGTCGCGGCCAGGCCGCCCAGAACAGCCCCGGAGAGTCCTCCGGCCGGGTGGTCCCGGTGGATGAGTCGCACCGGGATCTGCGCCCGGGCGGCCGCGCGCAGGATCGCGGCCGGAGTGTCGTCGGTCGAATCATCGACGAAGACGATTTCGGCCGTGCGTCCCTCCAAGGCGGTTTCGATCCGCCGGACGAGTTCCGGCACGTTCGGCGCCTCGTTGAAGGTCGGGACGATGACGGAGACATCCACGGTATTCCTCTTCCCATCGGGGTGGTCGGGAGTCATGATCGCCGGTCCAGTTCGTAGACGATCGTGCGGTGGGCCATCCGGGTGGAGACGACCTCGAACCCTTCACTCTCCAGCGCACCGAGGGCGCTGCCCCGGACGTTGTCGGGGCTGCCCGTGATTTCGACCAGCCACACCCGATCGGCGGGCGCGAGGCGGGCCGTGACGTCGGCGACCGGGTAGGTGGTGTCCCACAGTCGTCCTCTGGCCTGGTACGGCGTCTTGAGGGTGACGTCCCGCAGGCCCCGGAAATCGTCGGGGTAGAGGTGCAGCGCCAGCCGGGGGCGCTGGCGGGGGGCGGTCGTTTCGTCGAACACGACGGCATCACCGGGCCGCGCTTGCCGACCGAGGATCGCGGAGGCCTGGGCCAGGTCGCTGCCGGCGTCTTTGGCGTAGGGGCCGCGCTGGAGCACGTCGGTGGGGGCAGCCAGGACCAGCAGGAGCAGCAACAGGGCGATCCGAGCCGACCGGGGCCTGACAGCGTCGATGCCGGCGGCCAGGGACAGGGCGACCGCGGGCACACAGAAAGAGACGTAGCGGAGGTTGTAGGCGGGGGTCGCCGCGTTGAGCCCCAGCAGGGCCAGCGTCGGAAGGACCACCCAGAGCAGCGCGAGCAGAACAGGAGGCGGGTTGCCGGGGCTTCGCCGCCACGCCCCGATCGCGGCGACGGCGGCAACACCGAGCAACAGCCAGCCGGCAGCGGCGAGGAACGGGTTCCCGAACCACTGGGCGACCACGACCGACTGTGCCGTGGCGTACCCGCGATGGGCCAGGAAAGCGATTTGTTCTCGTTGGGCATACCCCAGCAGAACGATCGGAAGGGCCATTACGACGGCGACGCCGGCCGCCGGTGCCCACTCCTTCAGGTGGTCCCGGCCGGCCCGGGAGCTGAGGAGGAAAGCCCCGTGCACCACCAGAAGCAGCCCGAGGTAGAGGAACACGTAGATTCCGACGGCCAGGCCGACCGCGTAACCGGCCCAGGCGAGACGGCGGGACACCACGGAGCCGAACCGGTGCCGGAGGAGGATCAGGAACAGGATCGTGACCCAGACCGCGATGGCGGTGGAGGAAGCGTACGAGCGAGCGTCAGCCCCGAGGTAGCTGGTGCGGGGCAGCACCGTGCAGATGACGGCGGCGACGATACCCGCGTTCCGGCTCAGCAGCATCCGCCCGAGGACGAACGTTCCGGCGACGACGAAGCCGACGGCGATCGCGCTGGGCAGTCGCACCGAGAGCTCCGAGGCGCCGAACACCTGAATCCAGAAGTGCAGGAAGAGGTAGTAGACGCCGTGCACCGCGTCGATGTTCTTCAGCATGTCGATCAGGGTGGGCAGCGAGCGCTCAGCCGACATCACACTCGCGGCTTCGTCGCCCCAGAAAGAGGGGATCCACGAGCCGGCAACCGACACGACGAAGCCGACTGCTCCGAGGCCCGCTGCCAGGCGCCACCGGTCTGAGCTCGGGCGCGCGGCCGGCTCGATCCCAGCGGAGGTCCGAGCGAGCGTTGAGGTCATAGTGCAATGCTCGGCGGCGAAAATGACGATGTACCGGTAAATCAGGGGTTTTAAGTTGTAACTGTGTACAGGAAGCGCCGGGTATGACCTCCGGGCGCGTTCCCCGGGCGATGAAGTAGTTTTGTGGACATGCGGGACGGGAGAATCCACCAGTGAGATCGATCCTCATCGTCGAAGACGATGCGCAGATGGGCCTCGCTCTCGAGCGCGGGATCCAGGCGGAGGGGTATGAGACCGTGCTCGTGGACAACGGTGTCGACGCGCTGATCAACCTGGCGAACAGAAAATTCGCCGCGGCCGTCGTCGACGTGATGCTGCCCCGGATGTCCGGCTTCGAGATCTGCCGGCACGTGCGCGAAACGGGCAACGCCATGCCCCTGCTTCTGCTCACCGCGCGTGATGCCGTCGATGACCGGGTGACCGGGCTCGATGCCGGCGCGGACGACTACCTGACCAAGCCGTTCAGCTTCGCCGAGCTGGCCGCGAGGATCCGGGCGCTGATCCGGCGAGACCCGGCGGAGCAGTGGATCAAGGTCACCGCGGGCGACGTGACGCTGGATTCCCAGTCCCGAAAAGGGCAGGCCGGCGGGCATCCGCTTTCGCTCAGCCCCAATGAGTTCATGTTGTTGCGAGGATTGATCACCCAGCTGGAGGTGCCGTTCACCCGGCAGGAGATTCTCGAGTCCGTCTGGGGGACGGCGACGCACATCGACGCCAACATCGTGGAACAGTACGTCAGCACGTTGCGCAAGAAGCTGTCGGCCCGAGGCAGCAACGTGTCCATCGTCACCGTGCGTGGTGTGGGTTACCTCGCGAAGGTCGACGAGTGACCTGGATCCGACGGCTGTCGATCCGCTGGAAGATCACCATCGGCAGTGTCCTCGTCGCAGCCGTGCTGCTGACGGCGGCCTCGTTCATCTTCCGGTTGCAGATGGAGCAGGTGCAGATCAACTCCGACAAGAAGTTGCTCTACGACGCCAGCACCCCGTACCTGACGGACATCCAGTCGCATCCGGACCAGATCGACCCGCCGGCCGGGGAACAGCATGTGGCCGTTGTGAGTCCGGACGGGGCGGTCGTCGTCAGTAATCTTCCGGACGCGCTGTCCGACGGGCTGGGCCGCCTCACCGAGCTGGCGGACGGCTCCCACA
The DNA here is from genome assembly GCF_004403275.1 of Cryobacterium sp. TMT4-10. Taxonomy (NCBI): domain Bacteria; kingdom Bacillati; phylum Actinomycetota; class Actinomycetes; order Micrococcales; family Microbacteriaceae; genus Cryobacterium; species Cryobacterium sp. TMT4-10. Next base: position 39,419 of record NZ_SOGU01000035.1, on the reverse strand, counting down.
TCGTCCACGAACCGCGCGCCGACTACCTGGTGGTCGTGCGCACGGTCCCCACAGCGGATGGTGCGTGGCACGTGGTGGCGACGCGCGACCTGCGATTGACGGCGATCGTGCTGGCGAACGTGACGAAGGTGCTGATCATCGGCGCCGTGATGCTGCTCGCGGGGTTCGGACTGGCGTCGTGGCTCCTGACCACGGCGGCGTTGCGACCCGTCTCGCAGATGCGGCGTCGTGCCGAAGAACTTCGCGCCAGCGGGTCTTCCGAACCCCTGCCGGTAGGTCCGGCCCAGGATGAACTAGCCGATCTCGCCATCACCCTGAACGACTTCATCGCCAGTGTCCGCTCCACCGCCGCCAGGGAAAAGCAGATGGTCTCTGATGCCAGCCATGAACTGCGCACCCCGATCGCCCTGCTCAAGATCCAGCTCGAGCTCGCCCACCTGAGCGAGGGCAACGCGACTGCCCTCACGGACGACCTGCGCCTGGCCGAAAACTCCGTGGATCGGCTGTCCGTGCTGGCGACGAACCTGCTCACCCTGTCATCGCTCGACGCCGGGCAGATTGCGCAGTCCTCACCCTGGCGGGAACTCAGCGCCGAGTTCGCCGCCGCATCGGACCGGGCTCGGCTGCTGGCCCTGGACAAGTCCATCGCCGTGGAGTTCGACGTGGAGGACGCCTCGGACGACCTCGAATACCCGATCGCCGTGGCGCACTTCGCCCAGGTCGTCGACAATCTGATCAGCAACGCGCTGCGGGCAGCGCCGGAGTCGGGGGAGGTCCACGCGCGGCTGGTGCAGCACGGCACCGAACTTCGGCTGTCGGTCGAAGACACCGGGCCAGGGATGCCGGACGATTTCATCGGCATCGCGTTCGACCGCTTCACTCGCCCGGACGGGCAAAGAGGGGGCGCCCTCGGCGGCAGCGGCCTCGGGTTGGCCATCGTCCGGGCAATCGTCTCGAGCTCGAGGGGCGGAGTCCGGCTCGCCAACCGGCCGGGCGGCGGTTTCACGGCTACAGTGACCATTCCGCAGTCCCCATCCGGCCAGCAGCCCCCGCCCTTTCTGCAGGCAGGGTCCACGGCCGCCGAGCCGACGGTTCCCGCGGAACACGGAGAGCGATGAGCGCGCGTCAGCCCGGGCGCCTGCTGGACACCACCTTCCGCGTCAGCGTGATCCTGAAAGGCCTCGACGGGGTCCTGGAGATCGTCGGCGGCGTCCTGCTGCTGCTGGTGTCGCCCGCGCAGATCGGGGCGATCACCCGGTTCCTGACCCAGCACGAGCTCTCCGAAGACCCGCACGACCTGGTCGCTAACGGCCTGCGGCACCTCGCCGACGGAATCAGCGTGTCCGCCTCGATCTTCGCGGCGGTCTATCTGCTCCTCCACGGGCTGGTGAAAGTCGTGCTCGTCTGGGCGGTGCTCAGGGACAAACTGTGGGCGTATCCGTGGATGATCGGGTTCCTCCTGGTCTTCATCGTGTACCAGTGCTACCAGCTGGCGGTGGCCTTCTCCTGGGGCATCGTGGCCCTCACCGCGTTCGACCTCATCGTCGTCTACCTCACCTGGCGGGAGTACGGAATCCACCGGGCCCGGCGGGCCGACGCGGAGCGCAGTGCGGCCTGACCGCGACCGGCGGGCGCCCGGGCGCAGCGGACGCCCAGAGGAATAGGGCAGGATCGAAGGATCATGGCTACCCTCACCGCCCTCCCGCACGTCACCGATCCCGACGTGCTCTTCGAGGCCTTCGAAACGTGGGCGGGGGAGCAGGAGCTGTCACTGTACCCGGCCCAGGAGGAAGCCCTGATCGAGATCGTGTCGGGGGCGAACCTGATCCTGAGCACCCCGACCGGGACCGGCAAATCGCTCGTCGCCGTCGGCGCACACTTCGCCGCGCTCTCGGCCGGCAAGCGCAGCTTCTACACCGCGCCGATCAAGGCCCTCGTCAGCGAGAAGTTCTTCGCGCTGGTCGAGATCTTCGGCGCCGAGAACGTGGGCATGATGACCGGCGACTCCTCGGTCAACTCGGATGCCCCGATCATCTGCTGCACGGCGGAGATCCTCGCCAACTTGGCGCTGCGAAACGGCGAGGACACCCCCGTCGACCAGGTCGTGATGGACGAATTCCACTTCTACGGCGACCCGGACCGCGGCTGGGCCTGGCAGGTGCCGCTGCTGCTGCTGCCGCGGGTGCAGTTCATCCTGATGTCGGCGACCCTCGGCGACGTCACCTTCATCGCCGACGACCTCTCCCGGCGCACCGGCCGGCCCACCGCGGTCGTCACCGGGGTCGAACGGCCGGTGCCGCTGCACTACTACTACGAGACCACGCCCGTGCACGAGACGGTCGAGGAGCTGCTCAAGACCGGGCAAGCGCCGGTCTACATCGTGCACTTCGCGCAGGCCGCCGCCCTCGAACGGGCGCAGGCGCTCAGCAGCGTCAAGGTCGCCACCAAGGAACAGAAGGAGGCGATCGCCGACCTGATCGGCGAGTTCCGCTTCACCACGAGCTTCGGCAAAACGCTGTCCCGGCTGATCCGGATGGGGATCGGCGTGCACCACGCCGGCATGCTGCCCAAGTACCGGCGCCTGGTCGAGCAGCTCGCCCAGCGCGGCCTGCTCCGGGTGATCTGCGGCACGGACACCCTGGGCGTGGGCATCAACGTGCCCATCCGCACGGTGCTGTTCACCGCGCTGACCAAGTACGACGGCGTCAAGATGCGCCAGCTCAACGCCCGCGAATTCCACCAGATCGCCGGACGCGCGGGCAGGGCCGGCTACGACACGGCCGGAACCGTGGTCATCCAGGCGCCCGACCATGAGACCGACAACCTCAAGGCGGTCGAAAAGGCCGGCGACGACCCGAAGAAGAAGCGCAAGATCATCCGCAAGAAGGCGCCCGTGGGATTCGTCTCCTGGGGTGAGCCGTCCTTCCAGCGGCTCGTTGCGGCCGAACCGGAAACCATGAACTCGAGCATGCAGATGACCGCGGCCATGCTGATCAACGTGATCGGCCGCGGCGGGGACGCGTTCGCCCATGTCTACGACCTCATCTTCGACAACCACGAACCGTGGAAGCGTCAGCTCGCGCACGCCCGGCGCGCCCTGGGGATCTACAAGACCCTGCGGGCGGCGGGGATCGTGGAACAGAGCGCGGGCGGGGACATCCGTCTGACCGTCGACCTGCAGCCCAACTTCGCCCTCAACCAGCCCCTGTCGCCGTTCGCGCTCGCCGCCTTCGACCTGCTCGACGCCGACCCCGACGTGGCCGGCCCGGGCAGCGGCCACTACGCCCTCGACATGATCTCCATCCTCGAGGCCACCCTCGACGACCCGCGCCCGGTGCTGATGGGACAGCAGTTCGCGGCCCGCGGCGAGGCCGTGAACGCGATGAAGCGCGAGGGCGTCGAATACGACGAACGGATGGCGCTGCTCGAGGAGGTCACCTGGCCCAAGCCGCTCGAGGAGCTGCTGGACTACACCTTCGCCACCTACAAGGAATCCCAGCCCTGGATCGCCGACTTCGAGCTCAGCCCGAAGACCGTCGTGCGGGACATGTACGAGCGGGCGATGTCGTTCGGCGAGTTCGTGGCCTACTACAAGCTCGCCCGCAGCGAGGGCGTCGTGCTCCGCTACCTCTCGGACGCCTACCGGGCGGCCCGGCAGACCATCCCGGACGACGCCAAGACCGAGGACTTGCTCGACCTGATCGAGTGGCTGGGCGAACTGGTGCGCCAGGTGGACTCGAGCCTGCTCGACGAGTGGGAGGAGCTCATCCACCCGGACCTGGCCGTGCACTCGGATGCCGCGCAGTCGGTGCTGCCGCCGGCGCCGCGCCGCCTGACCACCAACACCCGCGCGTTCCGCATCCTGGTGCGCAACGAACTGTTCCGGCGGGTGCAGCTGGCCGCGCTCGAGAACTACGATGCGCTGGGCGAACTCGACCGGGAACACGGCTTCCACGCGGATGCCTGGGGCGACGCCATGGACGGCTACTACGCCGAGCATGACGAGCTGCTCACCGGGGCGAATGCGCGCAGTGCCGGCCTGTTGATCCTGGAGGAGGGTGCATCCGTCTGGACCGCCCGGCAGATCTTCGACGACCCGGCGGGGGACCACGACTGGGGCATCAGCGCCACGGTCGACCTGGCCGCATCGGACGAACTCGGCGCCGCCGTGCTGCGCGTGACCGGGGTGGACCGGCTCTAGGCGAGTCGGTGCCGGGGAGCCCGTGCCGGGGAGCCGTCCGCGGAGTACCGTGGGGAACATGCCCCAGTTTCAGCCTGCAACGGCCCCCATCCGCACCGGCCTGATCGGTTTCGGCACCTCCGGGCGCGTCTTCCATAGCCCGCTCCTCGCCGCGAACCCCGACTTCTCGCTCGACCTGATCGTGACGCGGGACCCGGCCCGGCTCAACGCCGCGACGACCCGATACCCTCAGGCGCGCCTGGTGCCGACCGTGGAAGACCTGTTCGCGGCCGCCGACGACCTGGACCTGGTCGTGATCGGCTCCCCGTCGGCCACCCACGTCGAGCTCGCGAACGCCGCCCTCGACGCCGGCCTTGCCGTGGTCGTCGACAAGCCGTTCGCAGTGAAACCATGGGAGGGCCGTGACCTGATCGAGAAGGCCCGGCGACTCGGTTTGCTCCTCACCGTGTTCCAGAACCGGCGCTGGGACGGCGACTTCCTCACGCTGCGTGCGCTGCTCGCCGAGGGGGCGCTGGGTGAGGTGCGCCGGTTTGAGTCCCGGTTCGAGTGGTGGAAGCCGGAACAGACCAAGTCGTGGAAGGTCGGCGCGACCATCCAGCAGGGTGGCGGGGTACTCTTCGACCTCGGCGCACACCTGATCGACCAGGCCCTGCAGCTCTTCGGCCCGGTCGATGACGTCTACGCGGAGACCCTGACCCGGCGCCCGGGCGGCGCCGCCGATGACGACACCTTCGTCGCCCTCCATCACGGGTCTGGGGTGCGCTCACACCTGTGGATGAACGGCATCGCCGCGCAGGTCGGCCCACGCTTCCGCGTGCTCGGCTCCGAATCCGGGTACACCAAGTGGGGCCTCGACGGCCAGGAGACCGCCCTCGCGGCAGGCGCCAGCCCGACCGACCCGGACTTCGGGGTGGACCCGGAATCCGCCTGGGGCATGCTCGGCCGTGACGGCGCGCTGACCCGAGTGCCCACCGAGCGCGGCGCCTACGGGGCGTTCTACAGCGGACTGGCCGACGCCCTGCTGCGCGGGGGGCCGGTCCCGGTCGACCCGGAGGACGCGCTGCGCGTGATCAACGTGATCGAGCGCGTGAACCTGCTGACGCACTAGACGGTTCCGCGGCTCGCGGTGCTGGTTCCCGCTGCCGGTCGGGCTCGCACCGCGGCTCCCGCCGCCGGTTCCCCGGCCGGGGTCCGCACGTCCCCTAACCAATTCGACGGAGATTTTGCCCGAAACGACCCCGAATGCCCTGATTTAGGGCATTTTCGGCAGAATCTCCGTCGAATTCGTTCAGCGGCCGGCGGCTGGTGGGCCGGACGAGGGGCGGCCGGCGGTGGGTGCGGCGGGCGGCGGGTGCGGCGGCCGGTGGGCGGCGCTGCTAGCGGGTGGTGGTCCAGTCCAGGTTGATGACATCGCGGATGTAGATGTCCTCGCCGAGCCCCGACACCGACGGGTTCATCCGCAGCAGCTGCTGTACCGGCACGTCGAAACGCTGCGCGATCGCGAAGAAATCGTCTCCCTCGACCACGGTGTAGCTGAGCAGGTTGCCCGACCCGTCCCGGGTCGCCGCGCCCAGGGCGCCCGCCGTGGAGCCCAGGTCGTTTGCCGGGCCCTCGGGCAGCGGTTCGGCCGGGGCGGCCTCCGCATTGGGCGTGATGGTGGGCGCCGGTGCCGGCAGAGCAGGCGGGACCGGCACCGCAGCAGGAGTGGGGGTGGGTGTGGGCGTCGGCGTGGGCGTGACCGTCACGGTCGCCGTGACGACGGGTGCCGGCGCGGCGGCGCATCCGGCCAGGCCCAGCAGCGCAGCCGCCACTACCGTGATGCCGAGCCCACCGGCTGCCAGGCGACGCTGTGTGGAGCGCATTTTCCCCCCAAGGTGAGCGCCGCGCGTCCCCCGCACGGCAGTGTCAGTCTAGGCCGCGGTTCAGCATTCGATGACGTTGACCGCCAGGCCGCCCTCGCTGGTCTCCTTGTACTTGGTCATCATGTCCAGGCCGGTCTGGCGCATGGTTTCGATCACGGTGTCCAGGGAGACGAGATGGGTGCCGTCCCCGTGCAAGGCCAGCCGGGCTGCCGACACCGCGGTGGAGGCCGCGATCGCGTTCCGTTCGATGCAGGGCACCTGCACGAGGCCGCCGACGGGGTCGCAGGTCAGGCCCAGGTGGTGCTCCATCGCGATCTCGGCGGCGTTCTCCACCTGTCGCGGTGTGCCGCCGAGCACGGCGCAGAGGGCAGCGGATGCCATCGCGCAGGCCGATCCGACCTCGGCCTGGCAGCCGCCCTCCGCCCCGGAGATCGAGGCATTGGCCTTGACCAGCGAGCCGATCGCAACGGCGGTCAACAGGTAGCGACGGATGCCGGCGGCATCCGCCCCCGGTACGAACCTCAGGTAGTAGTGGCCGACCGCCGGGATGATGCCCGCGGCGCCGTTGGTCGGGGCCGTCACCACCCGCCCGCCGGAGGCGTTCTCCTCGTTGACGGCGAGGGCGAAAGCGTGCAGCCACTCGGTCGAGGTGTCGCGCTCCCGCTTCGGCAGCCGGTCATATTCTTCCAGCTGCATACGGACCGCGGCGGCCCGTCGCTTGACCTTGAGCCCGCCGGGGAGCGTGCCGGTGGCCACGAGGCCGGCCTCCACGCAGACGTGCATCGCGTCCCAGATCGCGTCGAGGCCGGCCTCGAGTCCGTCGGCGCCGTGGATGGACTCCTCGTTGGCGCGGGCGACGTCGCAGATGCCGAATCCGTGCTCGTCGCACAGGGCCAGCAGCTCCGCGCTGGAGGAGAACTGCAGCGGCTGGGTCCGGGTCGTGCGGGGTCCCGCGGTGTCGCCGTCGCGGCGGATGAACCCGCCGCCGATCGAGTACCACGTCTCTTCGAACAGGGGCCGGGCATCCATGCCCCACGCCGTCAGGGTCAGCGCGTTCGGGTGGCCGGGCAGGCGGGTGCGCGGTTCGAAGGTGATGTCGTCCCGCGCCACCGGGATCTCGTGACCGTGCAGCACCAGGATGGCGTCGGCGGGCAGGCCGGACCAGGCGGTGCGCACCGCGGCCGGGTCGCAGGTCTCGGGCCGGAGCCCGGCCAGACCGGCCAGGACGGCGTCGGGCGTGCCGTGGCCGAGCCCGGTCGAACCCAGCGAGCCGAACAGCGCACAGCTGATCCGGGTGACGAGGGGCAGCGTGCCCGAGTCGAGGAGGTGGTCGGCGAAGGTGCGGGCGGCCCGCATGGGGCCGACCGTGTGGGAACTGGAAGGGCCGATCCCGATGGAGAAGAGGTCGAGGGCCGACACGTACGCTGTCATCCGACCATCGTAACCGCGCCCCGCTCCCGGACGGCGTCAGGTCGGCGGATGGTCGTGCGCGCCGTGATCTGCACCGACGCGGCTCGGTCGCCGCCCACCATCCCGTCCGCGTCGGGCAGGATGGGGGCATGGACGAGAACGTGGAGACCGTCGTCATCGGCGGCGGGGCGATGGGGTCGGCGACGGCGTGGCAGCTGGTCCGGCGGGGGCGCCCGGTCACCCTGCTGGAACGCTTCGAGCCGGGGCACCTCAACGGGGCCTCGCACGGCGCCTCCCGCAACTTCAACACCGCCTATGCTGACCCGACCTATGTCGGCATGCTCGCCGAGGCGTTGCCGCTCTGGCGGGAGCTGGAAGAGGAGACGGGCAGTGCGCTGCTGGCCCAGGTCGGAGTCGTCAACCACGGCGCGAACCCGGCGTTCGACCGGGTGGCGGAGGCGCTGACCGGCGCGGGGCTGGGGGCCGAGTTCCTGGTGCCGGAGGCCGCGGCCGAACGCTGGCCGGGCATCCGCTTCGATGGGCGGGTGCTGCACAATCCGGACGCCGGTCGATTGAACGCGGATGCCGCGGTGACCGCACTGCAGGCCGCGGCCGTCGCCGCCGGGGCTTCGGTCAGGCACGGCGTCCGGGTGCTGCGTCTGGACGTTCAGGGCGACGACCGGGTTCGCGTGACCCACGAGAACGGCAGCATCACGGCCCGGCGCGTGGTCGTCACGGTCGGGGCCTGGACCAGCGGCCTGCTCGCGGGCGTGCTTGCGACGCCCCGCCTCACGGTGACGCAGGAGCAGCCGGCGCACTTCGCCCTGCGCGACACCACGCCGGCCGCGCTGCACCGGGCAGGGACCGAGTGGCCCGGCTTCAACCATGCGCCCGACCGGTCGGACCCGCGCTACGCGTGGTGGTACTCACCGGTCTACGGCATGTACACCCCGGGGCAGGGGGTCAAGGCCGGCTGGCACGGCGTGGGCCCGGGGACCGACCCGGATGCGCGCAGCTTCCGCCCGGAGCCGGTGCAGCTCGCCGCCCTGCAGCGGTACGTGCGCGAGTGGCTGCCCGGCGCCGACGCCGACGTGCTGGAGCCGGTGACCTGCACGTACACGACCACGGTCGACGAGGACTTCGTGCTCGACCGGGTGGGCCCAGTGATCGTCGGCGCTGGCTTCAGCGGACACGGCTTCAAGTTCACGCCGTCGGTCGGCCGGATCCTCGCCGACCTGGTCACGGGCGCCGCCCCCGCCCCGTCGCGCTTCGCCCTCAACCGCACGCCGAACGCGGGCCCCGGCGGCTGGCTCGCCCGCGCCTGAGCGGAGCCGCGCCTGAACGGACCCGCGGTGTCCGGCGTCGACCCAATTCGACGGAGATTCGGCTCTAAAAACACGTTTCCGGCCTGTTTTGGGGCGATTTGGGCAGAATCTCCGTCGAATTCGTTGGGGCGAAGGTGCGGGCAGGTGAGTCTCGGGCAGGACGGATGCGCCCCGGGAAGGGCGGCTGCGCCCCGGGAAGGGCGGCTGCGCCCCGGTCAGGACAGGTGCGCCACGGGAAGGGCGGCTGCGTCCCCGTCAGGAGAGCTGCACCGCCGCCAGCGCGAGCGCCGCGATCAGGGTCCAGGAGAGTAGGCCGACGGTCAGGGCGCGGCCGCCCGTGCGGGCGAGCGAGCGCAGGTTCACGGCTGCTCCAAGCCCGAAGAGCGCGGCGGCGAGCAGATACGTCTGAACGGTGTCCGCGGCGACGAGCACGGCATCGGGCAGCGGCGCGACCGTGCGCACGAGCACCGCAACCAGGAACCCGGCCACGAACAGGGGCATGATCGGGGTGCGGCGGGTCGGGGCATCCGTCGCCGGGGCGCCCTGCTGCCGGAGTGCGTCGAGGCGGCGCTCCCGCAGGCCGACCACCGCGACGAGCGGGGCGAGCATGAGCACCCGGGTGAGTTTCACGACCACGGCCACGCCCAGCGCGGCCGTCCCGGCGACCTGGGCGGTGGCGACCACCTGCCCGACGTCGTGCACGCCGGCGCCGACCCAGTGCCCGAATTGCAGGTCGGTCAGGCCCAGCGGATGCCACAGCAGCGGCAGCACGGCAATGGCGAGCGTGCCGCAGAGGGTCACCAGCGCGATCGGGGTGGCGGTCTCCTCATCCTTCGCCCTGACGACCCCGCCCACCGCACCGATGGCGGAGGCGCCGCAGACGGAGAAGCCGGTCGCGATCAGGAGCGGCTGATGCCCGGTCAGGCCGATCCGGCGGCCGAGCCAGAGGGTGCCCAGGAATGTGAGCAGCACGATGGCCACGGTGCTGAGGATGGACACCCAGCCGAGGCTCGCAATGTCCACGAGGCTGAGCTTGAGGCCGAGCAGCACGATGCCCAGGCGCATGAAGCGGCTCGCGGCCAGGGACAGGCCCGGGGCGAGGACCCCGGTCAGGGCCGGGCGGGCGACTGGGACGTTGCCGGCGACGATGCCGAGGACGACCGCGACCGTGAGGAGCGGCAGCGACGGGACCAGCGCGTGGACGGTGCCGGCGAGTACGGCGGTGGAGGCCGCGACGAGCACTCCCGGCAGCCACATTGCGCCAAGTTTACGGGCGGCGGCCCGTGCGCTCGGCGCCGAACCGTGAGAAAAGCCCCTCTCCCGGGCGGGAAAAGGGGCTTTGCTCACGGTTCGGCGGGGCTTCGCGGCGGTCTCTGTGCTCGGGCTCCGCGGCAGGTCTAGCGGTGGTGGAACCGCGCGACCATCGGGCAGTCGAACGGGTCACGGGCGCCGAGGCCGACCTTGTTCAGGTAGGCGATCACGATGCCGTACGACTCGAAGAGCGAGGTCTCCGTGTAGAGGATATTGTGCGACTGGCAGTATTCCTTGGTGATTTCCTGGGCCTTGCGCAGGTGCGGCCGGGCCATGTTCGGGAACAGGTGGTGCTCCACCTGGTAGTTGAGGCCGCCCATGAACGTGTCCATGAAGGTTCCGCCGCGGATGTTGCGGGAGGTCAGCACCTGGCGACGCAGGAAGTCGACCTTGCTCTCGTGTGGGAGCTGCGGCATGCCCTTGTGGTTGGGGGCGAAGGACGCTCCCATGTACACGCCGAAGACGGCCAGCTGCACTCCGATGAAGGCGAACGCCATGCCCAGCGGCAGGAAGTAGAAGATCACGGCGACGTACAGCAGGATGCGCGTGGTGAGCATGGTGATCTCGAGCCAGCGCTTGTCGACCTTCTTGCGGCCGAAGACCGTCTTGAAGCCCTGCACGTGCAGGTTGAAGCCCTCGGCCATCAGCAGCGGGAAGAACAGGTAGCCCTGCTTGCGGGTGACGAAGGAGCCGACCCAGCTCACCTTGGCGGCGTCTTCTTCACGGAAGACGATGAAGTCCGGTTCGATGTCCGGGTCCTTGCCGATGACGTTCGGGTTGGCGTGGTGACGGCTGTGCTTGTTCATCCACCAGGCGTAGCTGATGCCGACGAACAGGTTCGCGAGGATGCGGCCGGCGGCATCGTTGGCCTTGCCGGACTGGAACACCTGCCGGTGCGAGGCCTCGTGGGCGAGGAACGCGAACTGGGTCAGGATGATGCCGAGAACGCCGGCGATGATGAGCTGGTACCAGCTGTCGCCGAGCAGGACGAAACCGGTTGCGGCCCCGGCGGTGGCCAGGATCAACATCGAAAAAACAAACCAGTAGAAACCGGTGGCCCGCTTCAGCAGGCCAAGATTGCGCACGGTGTGCAGCAGCGATGAATACTCGGTAGTGGGGTTTTTCGAATCGCCACCCGGGCGAGTCTTGACAATGCGCACCGTGGGTGCAGCTGCAGCTTCCGACATGAGGCCTTTGGTTGGTGTCTGGACTTCTCAGCCGGTGATGGAGCAAATACTCGCGAAACAGATATCTGTATCCTATGGGCGCAATCCCCTTGCGGGGGGTGTTTTCACACCTGTTTCCCAGTCGCTATATGCCATCGGCGGCATATGAAGGAGCTGCGGTTTCACCGAATCTGGTCGGGAATCAGCGCCAGCCGGGAAGCCAGATGTGCAGCTGCCAGTACTGCAGAGACGTCTGGGTGCCGGTCCAGAGCGGGTAGAAGAAGGCGCTGACGACGGTGGCGGCGATCAGGAATGCCAGCACGAGCCAGCGGGCCTGGGCTGGCGCGGCATCCGGCGCCGCTGCACCTGGCGGGGCGGCATCCGTCAACGAGGCATCCGTCACCGCGGCATCCGTCACGTCCCCGGAGGTGGCAGCAGGGGCGGCGTCCGTCGGGGCCAGGCGGAGGATGACGCCGATCACGAAGGTGAGGCCGAGCAGCAGGTACGGCTCGAACGTGATCGTGTAGAACTGGAACACCGTGCGGTTCAGATACATCAGCCAGGGCAGGTAGCCGGCGACCAGGCCCATCAGGATCAGGCCGACGCGCCATTCCCGGTACCGGGCCAGACGGTAGACGAGGTAGAAGATCGCGGCCGTTGCCGCCCACCAGATCAGCGGGTTGGCGATCCCCGTTATCGCTTCGGAGCAGGTTCCGGTGCCGCAGCCGTTCTCGCCCAGCGAGGAGCCGCGGTAGTACATGCTGGTCGGCCGGATCATGAACAGCCAGGTCAGCGGGTTGGCCTGGTACGGATGCGGCGTGCTGAGGCCCACATGGTAGGTGTACGCGGCCACCTGGTAGTGCCAGAAGCTCTGCACCGTGCCCGGCACCCAGGCGAGGGCGCCCGTCCACGCGGCCCCGGGGGAGGACGCCCAGTCGCGGTAGTACCCGCCGGCGGTCACGAACCAGCCGGTCCAGGCGACGAGGTAGGTGGCCACGGCGATCGGGACGGTCAGCAGAAAAGTGGCGGGTGCCTGCTTCAGCAGCGCGGCGCTCCACCAGAACGGGATTCCGGCCCGCCGCCGGGCGAGGGCGTCCACCACCACGAGGTAGACGCCGAATGCGGCCAGGAAGTAGAAGCCCGACCACTTGACGCTGCTGGTGAGGCCGAACGCCAGCCCCGCGGCGAGCAGCCAGGGCCGCCACCAGAGGGCCGGGCCCCAGCCGGGGTCGCGCCCGGCGTCCCGCTCTCGCGCCACCCGGGCGGCCAGCCGCCCGGCGTGCCAGTCCCGGTCGAGCAGCACGGCACCGAAACCGAGCAGGGCGAAGAACATCACGTAGTTGTCGAGCAGGGCCACCCGGGACATGACGATGGCGTTGCCGTCGATGGCGAACAGGAACCCGGCGATCACGGCCAGCAGGGTCGACCCGAGGAGCCTCTTCGCGATCAGCATCAGCAGCACGACCGCCAGCACGCCGATCAGGGCGGTCATGATGCGCCAGCCCCAGCTGCTGTCGGGCCCGAAGGCCGCCATCCCCAGCGCGATCAGCCACTTTCCGAGCGGGGGATGCACCACGAACGACGGGGCGGTGAGGAAGATGTGGGTCTGGCCGGCCGCGAAGAGGGTATCCGCCTGGTCGGGCCAGGTCGATTCGTAGCCGTGGTTGAAAAGTGTCCAGGCATCCTTGACGTAGAAGGTCTCATCGAAGACCAGCGAGTGCGGGCTGCCGAGGTTCCACAGGCGCAGAACCGCGGCCAGGATGGTCACCGCGAGGGGGCCGGCCCAGCGGAACGCGCGGTTAGTGAGGAACACCTGACCATCGTAGTGAGCCGGGGCTGCGAGACTGGGAGCATGATCATCCTCGCTGCCACCCCGATCGGAAACCTGGGCGACGCGTCGGCGCGTTTGGTTGAGGCCCTGACGACGATGTCGATCATCGCCGCCGAGGACACCCGGGTCACGGTGCACCTGCTCAAGGCGCTCGGCGTCGAGAACCGCCCCCGGCTGATCAGCCTGCACGACCACAACGAACGCGGCAAGGCGGCCGAACTCGTGGAACTGGCGCGCGACACCGACATCCTCGTCCTCAGCGACGCGGGGATGCCCACCGTCTCCGACCCCGGGTTCCACCTGGTGGATGCCGCCGTCGCCGCCGGCGTCGTCGTGTCGGTGCTGCCCGGGCCGTCCGCCGTGCTGGCGGCGCTCGCCGTGTCAGGGCTGCCGACCGACCGGTTCACCTTCGAAGGCTTCCTGCCCCGCAAGCACGGCGACCGCGTCTCCGCCCTGCGCGAGGTGGCCGCGGAACGGCGAACGATGGTGTTCTTCGAATCCCCCAACCGCCTGGCGGCATCCCTGACCGACCTCGCCGCGGTCCTCGGGGCCGAACGCCGGGTCGTGGTCTGCCGCGAGCTGACGAAGTTCTACGAGGAAGTGAAGCGGGGGACCGCGGCCGAGCTGGCCGAGTGGGCCGCCGCCGGGGTCAAGGGCGAGATCTGCATCGTCGTGGCCGGAGCCGAGGCGCGCGTGCTCAACCTCGAGACCGGTGTGGCCGAGGTGCTGGCGCTGGTCGCGGCCGGCACTCGCCTCAAGGATGCCGCCGCGGACGTGTCCGCCGCGTCCGGGCTCGGAAAGCGCGACCTGTACGAGGCCGCCCTGCAGCAGAAAACGGGCAAGAGCACGCCGGCCCAGGACGACTTCCAGTCACTTCCGCTCTCCTGAACCGCTGCACCGACGAGTCGCCCCGGCACATAGTTCGCCGAAGCTGACAGAGCATCCGGAGATAAGTGAGGGATACTCGACGTTCGGGGCGCCAGTGTCGGCACCAGGCGACGTCAGAGGCAGCCCCCGGAAGGTGTGCAATGAACCGGGCCGTGAAATTCCCCAACTACGGGAGACTCGCGCTCCTCGAAATCATCGAGGAGCCCCTGCCGGTACCGGAAGCCGGGCAGGTCCTGGTCAGGGTCGAAGCGACCGGACTGAACCCCACGCCTCGGTTCCCCGCCGGGCAGGGCACCGACTTCGCGGGGGTCGTGTCGCACAGGTCGCCCCCCATGGGATCGACGCCGAACTCGACCCGGTCGTCGACGCGGCGATGTCGAGCGAACCCTGGATCAACTGGATCACCGTGGCGACCGTGGCCGATCTGGTTGCCAGCCACCGGATCGTGGTTCCCGTCGTCTCGATCTACCCGCTGGACGAGGCGCAGGATGCCTGCCGTGAACGCGAGCGGGGCGAGGCCGAGGGAATGATCGTGCTCAGGACGGATGCCGGCCGTCGCGCGCGGCACGGGCCGGGCCACCGGGCCGTGGGCCGCAGAAACAGCCCCGCCGAGTAACGGGGCCAGCTTCATCCGCTGCTCCCAATAGAATGTGACCATGTCCGACGGCTCATCTTTTTACATCACCACGCCCATTTTCTACGTGAATGATGTCCCCCACATCGGGCACGCCTATACCGAAGTGGCCGCCGACGTGCTCGCGCGCTGGCACCGCCAGTCGGGGGAGGACGCCTGGCTGCTCACCGGAACGGACGAGCACGGGCAGAAGATCCTGCGCACCGCGACCGCCAACGGCGTCACGCCGAAGGAGTGGGCCGACCGACTGGTCGAGACCGCCTGGAAGCCCCTGCTGAAGACGGTCGACATTCGAAACGACGACTTCATCCGCACCACCGACGAGCGCCACGAGGTGAACGCGCAGAAGTTCCTGCAGCACCTCTACGACGCCGGCCACATCTACACCGGCGAGTATGAGGGCTTCTACTGCGTCGGCTGTGAGGAGTACAAGCAGCCGAGCGACCTCATCGACGGCGTCGGGGAGTACGCTGGCCAGCAGGTCTGCGCCATCCACTCCATCCCGTGCGAACTGCTGCACGAGAAGAACTATTTCTTCCGGATGAGCACCTTCGCCGACAAGCTCCTCGCGCTCTACGAGGAGAACCCGAACTTCGTGCAGCCCGAATCGGCGCGCAACGAGGTCATCTCCTTCGTCAAGCAGGGCCTGTCCGATCTGTCGATCTCCCGCTCCAGCTTCGACTGGGGCATCAAGGTTCCGTGGGACGACAGTCACGTCGTCTACGTCTGGTTCGACGCGCTCCTGAACTACATCACCGCCGCCGGCTATGGCCACGACGACGAGAAGTTCAGCCGGCTCTGGCCCGCGACCCACGTGGTCGGCAAGGACATCCTGCGCTTCCACGCCGTGATCTGGCCCGCCATGCTGATGGCCGCCGGCATCGAGGTGCCCCGCCGGGTCTTCGGCCACGGCTGGCTGCTGGTGGGCGGCGAGAAGATGAGCAAGTCGAAGCTGACCGGCATCGCGCCGAGCCAGATCACCGACACGTTCGGCTCGGATGCGTTCCGCTACTACTTCATGCGCGCCATCAGCTTCGGCCAGGACGGTTCCTTCTCCTGGGAGGACCTCTCGGCCCGGTACCAGTCCGAACTCGCCAACGGCTTCGGCAACCTCGCCTCCCGCGTGATCGCCATGGTCGTGCGCTACTGCGACGGTGTGATCCCCGCCGCCGGCACGTTCGAGGAGGCTGACGAACTCATCCGCGGCACCGAGAAGAGGGTGACGGATGCCGCCACGCTGGCCATCAGCCACCTCGCCATTCACGAGGCCCTCGCCGCCGTCTGGGAGCTCGTCGACGAACTGAACGGGTACATCACCAGCCAGGAACCGTGGGCTCTCGCCAAGGACCCGGCCAACCGGGAACGGCTGGAGGCAGTGCTCCACACCGCCGTGCGCGGACTGGGCACCCTGGCCGTGCTGCTCTCGCCGGTCGTGCCCCAGGCCACCGCGAAGCTCTGGACCGCGCTTGGCGGCACCGGCCTGGTCACCGACCAGCGCATCGACCAGGCCTGGCTGTGGACCGGCGGCCCGAAGGTGTCCCCGCTGGAAGCGCTCTTCCCACGGATCGAGGCCACCGTTGGCTGACGAGCCCGGTCACGTTCGTCAGCGGGACCCGGGGGCCGGCCGCGACCTGAGCTACCCGCCGCTGCCGGTACCCCTGGTGGTGCCGGTGTACGACAACCACACCCATCTGGAGATCGCCGACGGCGAGCAGGCCCTGAGTGTGGCCGAGCAGCTCGACCGGGCGTCGAGCGTCGGCGTGCGCGGCGTCATCCAGGTCGGCGGCGACCTGGAAACCTCGCGCTGGTCGGCCGAGATGGCGGCGCGGGAGCCGCGCATGCTCGCTGCCGTCGCCATCCACCCCAACGAGGCCCCGGTGTACGAGGCGGCCGGAATCCTCGACGACGCGATCGCGGAGATCGCCGAGCTGGCGACCCGGCCCCGCGTTGTCGCTGTGGGGGAGACAGGGCTGGACTTCTTCCGCACCGGGCCCGAGGGCCATGCCAGCCAGTTGCGCTCGTTCGAAGCGCACATCGAGATCGCCAAGCGGAACGGCCTGGCCCTGCAGATCCACGACCGCGACGCCCACGAGGCCGTGATCGAGACCCTGCTGAGGGTGGGAGCCCCCGAACGCACGGTGTTCCACTGTTTCTCCGGTGACGTCGATATGGCCCGTGTCTGCGCCGACCACGGCTGGTACCTCTCCTTCGCCGGCACCGTGACCTTCAAGAACGCCGGGAACCTGCGCGAAGCCCTCGCGGCCGTGCCGCGCGCCCTGCTTCTGGTCGAAACGGATGCCCCCTTCCTCACCCCGGCGCCCTTCCGCGGTCGCCCGAACGCGCCCTACCTGCTGCCGAACACGTTGCGTGCCATGGCCGATCACCTTGAAACGGACGTCACCATGCTCGCCGCCCAGATCTCCTCGAACACCGAACTGGTCTACGGGCGGTGGGATGCCGAACCGGTGACCGCCCCCGACAGCCTGCCGAACACCAGGACGCGCCCGACTGGCGGGCTTGCATGACCCCGCCGCGCCACGGCTACGACCCGGGAGACGCAGCGGAGCCCATGCCCGGACCGGTCGCGGAGGCCGGCTCGATCTCCGAGGGCGAACCTGCCCGCGGCCGGCACGTGGCTCCGGTCGACGAGACCGCCGGCGACGACGCACCGAGCGCCGAGGATCCATCGACCGAGCTGTCGAACGAGCCATCGACCGAGCTGTCGACCGCGACGCCCGCCGCACCCGCCGGCCGCTCGCTGCTCGGTCCCGCCGAGATCCGCGATCTGGCCGAGATGCTGGGCGTCAACCCCACCAAAAAGCTCGGCCAGAACTTCGTCATCGACGGCAACACGGTGCGCCGCATCGTCAAGGTCGCCACGATCACCCCCGCCGACACCGTGGTCGAGGTCGGGCCGGGCCTCGGCTCCCTCACCCTCGGCCTGCTCGAGACCGGTGCTCGCGTCGTGGCCGTCGAGATCGACGACCGGCTCGCCGAACAGCTTCCGATCACGGTCGAACTCATGCACCCGGGCGCGCCGCTCACCGTCATCCGTGCCGATGCGCTGAAGATCACCGAGATCCCGGGCGAACCGTCCCGCCTCGTGGCCAACCTGCCGTACAACGTGTCGGTGCCCGTGCTGCTGCACCTGCTCGAACACTTCGAGTCGATCCGCGCCGGCGTGGTGATGGTGCAGGCCGAGGTCGGCGAGCGCCTCGCCGCGCCGCCCGGCTCCAAGGTCTACGGCAGCCCGAGCGTCAAGGCCGCCTGGTACGGCCAGTTCCGCACCGCCGGCAAGGTGAGCCGGCAGGTGTTCTGGCCGGTGCCGAACGTGGACTCGATCCTGATCGCGTTCGAGCGCCGGGCCGAACCGCTCGCGTCGGAGGAGTTGCGGTTGAACACGTTCGCCCTCGTCGACGGCGCCTTCCAGCAGCGTCGCAAGATGCTGCGCCAGTCGCTGTCCTCCGTTCTCGGCGACTCCGCCACCGCCAGCGAGATCCTGACGAAGGCCGGGATCGACCCGACCGAACGCGGCGAGCAGCTCACCGTGGACGACTTCCTCGCCATCGCCCGCGCCTGGGACCACTGACCCGCGGGGCAGTAGAGCCGGTGGGGCTGGGCTAGGTTAGTCACATGACCAACGCGGCCGCTTCCCCAGTGGTGCACGCGAGGGCACCGGGCAAGATCAACGTCTTCCTCAAAGTCGGCGCCGTGCTCGAAGACGGATACCACGAGGTCGCGACGGCCTATCAGGCGGTGTCGCTGAGCGAGGATGTGCGCGCCTACCCGGCCGACGATTTCTCGGTCACGTTCGGCGGCTCCATCGACACCTCCGGACTGGCCGTCGACGGCAGCAACCTGGCCATCCGGGCCGCTCAGGCGCTGGCCCGCAAGTCCGGCTTCCGCGGCGGCGTGCGCCTGGAGATCGAGAAGAACGTGCCCATCGCCGGCGGAATGGGCGGCGGGTCCGCGGATGCCGCGGCGACTCTCCTGGCCTGCGACACCCTCTGGGGAACCGAAGCCACCCGCGACGACCTGCTCGCCATCGCCGCGACCCTGGGCGCCGACGTCCCGTTCGCGTTCACCGGCGGCACCGCGATCGGCACCGGCCGCGGCGACCAGCTCAGCCCGGCCCTCGCAAAGGGACAGTTCCATTGGGTGTTCGCCCTGGCGGACTTCGGCCTGTCCACGCCGGCTGTCTACAACGAACTGGACCGCCACCGCGAGCGTCACGCCCAGGACATCTTCCCGGCCCAGATCCAGCCCACCGTGGATGCGAACGTGCTGCAGGCGCTGCGCGCCGGCGACCCGCGGATGCTGGCGGAGGCCCTGCACAACGACCTCCAGGCGCCCGCGCTGCACCTGGCCCCCGGCCTCGGCAAGGTGCTCGAACTCGGCGAAGAGAACGGGGCGCTCGCCGGCATCCTCTCCGGCTCCGGTCCGACCGTCGCGTTCCTGGTCGCCGATGCCGACAACGCCCTCGAACTGCAGGTCGCGCTCAGCGCCTCCCGGCTGCGCGTGGTGCGGGCCACCGGCCCGGTGCACGGTGCCCGGGTCATCCACGACTAGCCCCGAACAGAAGGCGCGCGGGGCTCTCAGGCGGGGCGGGTAAACTAGGACCCTATGGCACATTTGCTCGGGGCCGAGTCCCTGCACCTTGAATTTCCCACCCGCGTCATCTTCGACAGCGTCACCGCCGGCTTGAACGAAGGCGACCGCATCGGCGTCGTCGGCCGCAACGGCGACGGCAAGTCCACCCTCATGCGCCTGCTGGCCGGGCGGATGGAGCCCGACGAGGGCCGCGTCACCCGCCGCCGCGGAGTCACGATCGGCATGCTCGACCAGTCCGACGACCTGGCCTCGGGCCAGACCGTCGGCCACACCATCGTCGGCGGCATCGACGAGCACATCTGGGCCGGCGACGCCAAGGTGCGCGACGTCATCGGGGGTCTCGTGCGGGACATCCCCTGGGACGCCCTCGTCGACGACCTCTCCGGTGGCCAGCGCCGCCGGGTGGCCCTCGCCGCCGTGCTGATCGGCGACCACGACGTCATCTTCCTCGACGAGCCCACCAACCACCTCGACGTGGAGGGCATCTCCTGGCTGGCCGGCCACCTCAAGACCCGCTGGGCCCCCAACTCCGGCGGCCTCGTGGTCGTCACTCACGACCGGTGGTTCCTGGACGAGGTCTGCAACATGACCTGGGAGGTGCACGACCGCCTGATCGAGCCCTTCGAGGGCGGCTACGCCGCGTACATCCTGCAGCGCGTCGAGCGGGACCGGATGAGCTCCGTGGTTGAAGCCAAGCGCCAGAACCTGATGAAGAAGGAACTGGCCTGGCTGCGCCGCGGAGCACCGGCCCGCACCGCCAAGCCCAAGTTCCGCATCGACGCCGCCAACGTGCTGATCGAGAACGAGCCGCCGCCCCGCGACACCGTCTCGATGCAGTCGATGGCCATGCAGCGCCTCGGCAAGGATGTCGTCGACCTGATCGACATCTCGGTGAAGTTCGGCGACAAGACCGTGCTGAACGACATCACCTGGCGGATCGCGCCCGGAGAGCGTACCGGCATCATGGGCGTCAACGGAGCCGGCAAGAGCACCCTGCTGAACCTGGTCGCCGGATCGCTTCAGCCCACCAGCGGGCACGTCAAGCGCGGCAAGACCATCAAGGTCGCCGTGCTCACCCAGCAGCTGTTCGAACTGGACGGCATCCAGAACGACCGCGTCAGCGAGGTCATCGGCCGCCAGAAGACGTCGTACATCGCCGGCGGCAAGGAAATCACCCCCGGCCAGATGCTCGAGCGGATGGGCTTCATGAGCGCGCAGCTGACCACCCAGGTCAAGGACCTCTCCGGCGGGCAGAAGCGGCGCCTGCAGCTTTTGCTGATCGTGCTCGACGAGCCGAACGTGCTGATCCTCGACGAGCCCACCAACGACCTGGACACCGACATGCTCGCGGCCATGGAGGACCTGCTCGACTCCTTCCCCGGCACACTGCTGGTCGTCTCGCACGACCGGTACCTGATCGAGCGCGTGACCGACAACCAGTACGCGGTCACCGAAGGCGCCTTCCGTCACCTTCCCGGCGGCGTGGACCAGTACCTCGAGATGCGCAAGAACCAGATCAACGGGAACGACAAGCCGGCCGCGGCGAACGAGTCGAACACGTCGGGCGGCAAGGCATCACGCAAGCTCGCCATCGGCGGCGCCGATCTGCGCAACGCCCAGAAGGAGCTCGCGTCGATCGACCGCAAGGTCGCCAAGCAGAACGCCCGGATCATCGCCCTGCACGAGAGCCTGGCCGTGCACGACCAGTCCGACTACGACGGTCTGGGCGCGCTGAGCACCGAACTGCAGGGGCTCGAGTCCGCCATCGCCGGTTTCGAAACCCGCTGGATCGAACTGTCCGAGCTGATCGAGGGCTAGGGTCGCAGATGCTGTGACCTCGTGTGACGTACGGGCGCACGAGGCGCAGCATCCGCCGATAACCTAGGGGTGTGCCTGGCGCTGCAGCGGCACAGACTCCCACCCTTCTCGTCTGGCGTGGTTCCTCTGTGCCCGAGCATTGCGCCGGCACCCACAGCCAAAGGGGAAACACATCGTGAAGAAGAGACTTCTCGCCGCGCTCGCGGTCGTACCACTGATCGCACTGCTGGCCGGTTGCGCCGCGGGATCCACCGAGTCAGACAAGACCGTCAAGATCGGCGTCGTCGGCGCCAGCGACCCGTACTGGGCCGTCTACGAAAAGGCCGCAGCGGATGCCGGCATCACGGTTGACATCGTCGACTTCGCCGAGTTCGGGCAGCCGAATCCGGCCCTCTCCGCGGGCGAACTGGACCTCAACCAGTTCCAGCACATCGTCTACCTCGCCGAGTACAACGTCGCGAGCAAGGCAGACCTGGTGCCGGTCGGCGCCACCGCGATCTACCCCCTCGCCCTCTACTCGACCCGGTACGGCAAGGTCAGCGAGATCAAGAAGGGCGACACCATCGCGGTGCCGAACGACGTCAGCAACCTGGCCCGCGCCCTGCTCGTGCTGCAGTCGGCGAAGCTGATCACGCTGAAAGACGGCGGGACCATCTACTCCACCCTCGCCGACATCGACAAGGACAAGTCCAAGGTCACCGTGACCGCACTCGAGGCGTCGCTCACCGCCACCTCGCTGCCCGACGTCGCCGGGGCGATCATCAACAACGACTTCGTCGAAAAGGCCGGCCTCAAGGTCGAAGACGCCCTCGCCCAGGACGACCCCAGCGACCCCAACGCGCTGCCGTACGTGAACATCTTCGCCGCCCGGGCCGAGGACAAGGACAACGCCACCTTCAAGAAGCTGGTCGACATCTACCAGACCACGAAGGCCGTGCAGGACGGCGTGCTCGAGGTCTCCGGCGGCTCGGCCGAACTCGTCACCACCCCCGTCGCCGATCTCGAAACCGCGCTCGCCAAGGTCGAGAAGGACACCAGGGCAAAGAAGTAGCCCCACCCGTCCCGCCCCGGGTCCGTTCGTGTGTGCCCGTTCCGGTCGAGTGTGCCCGTTCCAACGGTCGCGCTCGACCGGAACGGACACAGTCGCAGTCGCGGCCCGGCACCCCGCACCATGCCAGTCAGTCAGTCAGTAAGGACGTTCCATGCCTGCCCCCAGCCCCGTTGTCGAATTGCGTGACGTGAGCAAGGTGTACCCGGCCACGGCCAAGGGCGGCACGGATGTCGTCGCCATCGACAAGGTCAGCCTCACGATCGACGCCGGCGACGTCTACGGCATCATCGGTTACTCCGGGGCAGGCAAGAGCACCCTGGTCCGGCTCGTGAACGCCCTCGAACGGTCCACCTCGGGCGAGATCCTCATCAACGGGCAGGACATCGCCCGCCTGCCCGAACGGGAGCTGCGCCCGGTGCGGCTGGGGATCGGCATGATCTTCCAACAGTTCAACCTGCTCGGCTCGCGCACCGTCGCGGGCAACGTCGGCTACCCGTTGGAGGTGGCCGGGCAGACCAAGCCGGCGCGCCGGGCCAGGGTCGCCGAGATGCTCGACTTCGTCGGGCTCAGCGACAAGGCCCGCGCCTACCCCGACCAGCTCTCCGGCGGCCAGAAACAGCGCGTGGGCATCGCCCGGGCCCTGGCCAGCCAGCCGGGCATCCTGCTCGCCGACGAGGCCACCAGCGCGCTCGACCCGGAGACCACCCATGAGGTGCTCGACCTGCTCGCTCGGGTCAACAAGGAATTCGGGGTCACCATCATCGTGATCACCCACGAGATGGACGTCATCCAGACCATCGCGACCAAGGTCGCCGTGATGGACCAGGGCCGGGTGATCGAACGCGGCGACGTGTTCGACGTGTTCTCGAACCCGCAGCAGCCGGCATCCGCCCGGTTCGTGTCGACCGTCGTCAAGGGACTGCCGTCTCCGGCCGAGCTCGCCGTGCTGCGCGGCCGGCACACCGGGCGCCTCGTCACGCTCGCGTTCCGGGACAGCAGCGTCGACCAGGCCCGCGTCTTCGGCGAGTTCGCCGCCGCCGGCGTCACCTTCGAAGTCGTCTACGGCGGCATCAACGAGATCCAGGGCCGCTCGTTCGGCCACCTGACGCTCGCCCTGGCCGCGCCGGGGGCGCAGGATGCCACGGGCGACGCGGCCATCGACGCCGCCCTCGACCGAGTCCGAACGCACACGACCGTGACGGAGGTGCGCTGAGATGGACAGCCTGATGACCCTGCTGCCCGAACTCTGGATCGCCGCGGGGGAGACCCTCTACATCGTCGGCCTGACCCTCTTCTTCGGCGGGATCGGTGGCCTCCTCGTCGGGCTGGGCTTGTACCTCACCCGGGCCGGCAGCATCCTCGCCAACCGTCCGGTGTTCGTGGTGCTCAACCTGCTGGTGAACATCGTGCGGCCGATCCCGTTCATCATCTTCCTCGCCGCCGCCCAGCCGCTCGCCCGGGTCGTCGTGGGCACCGGCATCGGCAACGCCGCGATCATCTTCACCATCTCGCTCGCGGCATCCTTCGCTATGGGGCGCATCGTCGAACAGAACCTGCTCACCGTGACGCCCGGCGTGATCGAGGCGGCGCGCAGCGTGGGCGCCGGTCCGGCCCGGATCATCTTCACCGTGCTGCTGCCCGAGGCGCTCGGCCCGCTCATCCTCGGCTATACCTTCATCTTCGTCGCGCTGGTGGACATGTCGGCCGTGGCCGGTTACGTCGGCGGGGGCGGGCTTGGAAACTTCGCGCTGCTCTACGGTTACCGCCAGTTCAACCCGGTCGTCACGTGGGCGGCCGTGCTGCTGATCATCGTGTTCGTGCAGCTGGTGCAGTTCTTCGGAAACTGGTTGGCCCGGAAGGCATTCCGCCGCTAGCCCGACCCGCCCGGTCACCCCGCGTACACGTCTCCTTCACCCGGGCGCAAGGTCTCGGCCACCCGTGGCCACGAACGTTCTCGCTGAGGAAGATCGTCACACCGACGGTGCGTCCCGGTCATGGATGGTTCGGGGGGTGGGGGTAAGCGTGTCAGCGAGCCCGATCTTCGTCTTTTCGGCGTTCCGCTCATTCAGCGACCCGCGCTTACAGGGCTGGGTCGCCCTGCGGGAGCACCTCCGGGCCGGTGCCGAACTCGCCGACGCGCGCGAGGCGACCATGCAGCCCCGCCTGCCACGCGCGGCTGGGGCTGCCGCCAGCGCTGCGCTGGCGGGGGAATCCGGCATCTGGCGCCTGCTCGCTCCGAACAACCGCGAACTCGGTCGCAGTTCTTCCGTCTACGGATCGTTCACGGCGGCACGCACCCATGTGCTTGCCCTGCAGGCCGTCGTCGAGGACATGGTCGTGACGTGTGTGACGGGGCCGTCCTCAGGCACTCACGGCTGGTTCGTGACCGTCGGCGATGTTCCCGTGATGACCAGCGGACGCTGGTACGGTGCCGCCTCGTCGAGCCGCGAGGCGTGCAACGGGGCACTGGGGGCGTTCCCGGCGGCGATAGTCACCGAAGACCCTCGGCCCAGCGCCGACCCGGGCGTGCGGTTGACCCGGGGGAGAGGCCGCGCGGCGGACGCCGGGACGAGCGCGTCGTGGTGATGCGGGGGCTGGGAGGCTGGTGGCTCTTCGTCGCCTTCCTGGCGCTGGCCGGTTGGCTGGTGTTCGGGTGGCTGGCGCACGGCCACGCGCCGGTGCCGGCCCGTGCAGCTCCCTCTCTGCGCCTCGAGGCTGCCGCCGGGGACACCGTGGCTCCCGCCGCCCCCACCCAGCCACCCCTGGCCGGGAGCGCCACTGCAGCATCCGTCGTCGCGTCCGTGTCAACGGATGATGCGTCACTCGTCTCGGTGCCGTGGGCGCAGGCCACGTCAGAGGCCACCGGCATCGGCTACCGCGCGTTGCTGGGTTACGCGGGCGCCTCGCTCGCGATGGCGAGTCGGCAGCCCTCCTGCCACCTGGGCTGGACCACCCTCGCTGCCCTCGGTGCCGTCGAGTCCGGCCACGGCACCCACGCCGGGTCATCCGTCGACGCGGACGGAGTGGTGCGGCCAGGCATCTACGGTCCGCTTCTGGACGGCACCGCCCTGGACGCGTTCGCCGATACCGATGGCGGCCGGTGGGACGGGAACGCCCAGTGGGACAGGGCCGTCGGCCCGCTGCAGTTCATTCCCAGCACCTGGCAGCGGTGGGGCGCCGACGGCAACGGCGATGGCATCAACGACCCCCAGCAGGTCGACGATGCGGCCCTGGCCACGGGGCTCTACCTTTGCTACTCCGGCGATCTGTCGGCCGCCGGGACCTGGCAGTCCGCAATCTTTTCGTACAACCACCTGGAGTCATATGTCGACGCCGTGGCCGGCCGGGCAAACGCGTATGCGGCCCAGGTGGACTGAGCGTGGGGGACGATGGGGCGGCGGGGCTGATCTCGGGCCGCTTCCGGCTGAATGAGCTCCTCGGCACGGGCGGCTCGGCTTCGGTCTTCTCCGCCGTGGACGTGACGCGGGGCTCGGTTGTGGCGCCGACACCGCCGCCGACGCCTGCACCGAGCCCGGCACCTGCTGCCACCTGACCCCCGAACAGCCGCCACGGCCAAACCGACACGTCGCGTCCACATCTCGATTCGCAAACGTTGGCCCAGTGTTCACCTGGGGTCCCAAGCATGTGATTCGGAAGCGTGACTCCCGCGCACTTCCGCCCTTCCCGAGCCAGTTCCCCTAGGACAAAAATGACTCTTGCGAGCCTCGTCGCCGCGCTGAACGAGCCGCCCGATACCGGTGCGCCCGTTCTGGACCCGGCCAGCCCGGACTCCTCACCGCGCCGGCTCCTGGTCTCACGTCCCTCCCGTTCCGACTCGCTCTTCCGTTCGGTGGCGTTCAGCGCCGGCGGCATCAC
Organism: Cryobacterium sp. TMT4-10; assembly: GCF_004403275.1. Taxonomy (NCBI): domain Bacteria; kingdom Bacillati; phylum Actinomycetota; class Actinomycetes; order Micrococcales; family Microbacteriaceae; genus Cryobacterium; species Cryobacterium sp. TMT4-10. The sequence continues at coordinate 13,435 of NZ_SOGU01000035.1, read as the reverse complement.
CGTGGCGATCATGCTGGCCGTGGGCGTCTTCCTGTCGATCCGGGCCTCCGACGCTCTCGGCGTGGCCGGAGTGAACTTCCTCTTCGAACAGGACTGGTCTCCTGAGTCCAAGAAGTTCGGTATTGCTTCCGTTCTCTTCGGCACAATCACGATCGCCGTGATCGCCATGTGCGTTGCCGTCCCGCTGGCGCTCGGAACGGCGCTCCTAATCTCCGAGATCGCCCAAGGGCTTATGAAGAGCACCCTGGTCACCCTGGTCGACCTGATGGCCGCCGTGCCCAGCGTCGTCTTCGGCCTCTGGGGTGTCTTCTTCCTGCAGGCCAACGTGATCCCGGTCGCAACCTGGATCTCCCTGTATTTCGGTTGGATCCCGCTGTTCCGGGTCGCGGATGCCAGTGGGCACGCGCTCACGGAGGCTAGCGCGTTCACCTCCTCGGCCTTCATCGCCGGCATCGTGGTCGGCTTGATGGTGGTTCCGACCCAGACGTCGGTCATGCGCGAGGCCTTCTCTCAGGCGCCGATCGGCGAGCGCGAGGCCGCCTTCGCGCTCGGCTCGACCCGCTGGGGGATGATCCGTAGCGTCGTGCTGCCCTTCGGTCGCGGCGGCATCATCGGCGGCACCATGCTCGGCCTCGGCCGCGCACTCGGCGAAACCATCGCCGTGTACATGATCATCTCGCCCATTTTCACGATCAACTGGCAGGTGCTCAAAACCGGCACCAACTCCGTCTCCGCCCTGATCGCGCTGCGGTACGGCGAGTCGAGTTCGTTCGGCCTCTCGGCACTCATGGCCGCAGGCCTCGTGCTCTTCCTGATCACCCTGATCATCAACTTCACCGCGTCGTCCATCGTCGCGCGGTCCCGTTCCGGGGCAGAGAGCGACTGATGACAATCACGCAGGCAACGACCATCACGCCCGCCGCGACCAGGTCGTACGCGATGTCCGGCCGTCCCGCTACGACGATCCCGGCTCCGGAGGGCGCCCCGATCGGGCCGCGTCGCCGGGTGCGGGGCGCCCGGCTCGACGATCGGTTCAACGTTATCGGCGCCGCCGCCGCCGGGGTCGCCGTCGCGGTGCTCCTCTTCGGCTGGGTCAGTCCGCTTTCCGGCGGTGTGGGCTGGGTGCTCGTGGCATACCTGGCGTTCCTGGGCTTCTACGCCCTGCTCGTGAGCTTCACGAGCGACGCACAGGAGGTCAAGGACCGGCTGATGTCCGTGCTCCTCTCCAGCGCCGGCGTGCTGCTCTTCGGCGCCCTGGTCTTCGTGGTGGCGTTCACTTTGGTGCGCGGGCAGGAAGCCCTGCCTCATCCCAACTTCTTCACCCAGAGCATGGAACTGGCCGGACCCCTCGACGGCCTCGACATGGGCGGCATCGTGCACGCGATCCTGGGCACGCTGATGCAGATCTCGATGGCGCTGGCGATCACCATTCCTCTCGGCATCACGACCGCACTGTTCCTGAACGAGGTCGGCGGCCGGTTCGCGCGGTTCGTGCGCACCATCTCGGATGCGATGACCGCGCTGCCGTCCATCGTGGCCGGCCTGTTCGTCTACTCGGCGATCATCGTGCTGATCACGCACCAGAGGTCAGGCTTCGCCGCGGCCATGGCCATCACAGTCATGATGCTCCCGATCGTCATCCGCGCCTCGGACATCGTGTTGCGCCTGGTTGCCGGCAACCTGCGGGAGGCCGCCTACGCCCTGGGGTCCACCCGCTGGGCCACGATCTGGCATGTCGTGTTGCCCACGGCGCGCCCAGGCCTGGCGACGGCCGTGATCCTGGGCACCGCACGCGGCATCGGCGAGACCAGTCCAGTGCTGCTCACCTCCGGCGTCACAGCGGTGACCAACCTGAACCCGTTCGCCGGCCCGATGATCTCCCTCCCGCTGCAGGTCTTCGACTTCGTCAAATCGCCCGAGCCCACCATGATCGCCCGCGGGTTCGGCACGGCCGCCGTCTTGATCCTGCTGGTACTCACGCTCTTCGCCCTTGCCCGGGTTGTCGGAGGCAAGGGTCCCGGCCAGCTTTCCCCACGCCACGAACAGCGCGTCCTGTTGGCCTCCGGGCGCGACCTGCAGCGGATGAACGTGCGGAATGACCTCGCCGCCGGGGATCCGAGTCCCCGTCCAGAATCCCTCCCGACCAGTTCACCCACCGACCTGACCACGAAGGAGACGTCCTCGTGACGCCGCACACCCGACGGATTCGTTCCATCCGAACCCTATTCGCCCTGCTCGTTGTTGGTCTAAGCGTCTCCACAACGGTGCCGGCGCAGGCCCTGAGCTATGACCCGATCACCGGCACCGGTTCGACGTGGTCTCAGAACGCTCTCGATCAGTGGCGCAAGAACGTAGCCACGAACTACGCGATGACCGTGAACTACTCCGGTGTCGGTTCGTCAGCGGGGCGCCGGGACTTCGTCGCGGGCAGCGTGGACTTCGCGGTCAGCGAGATCCCGTTCCAGACCGCCCCGGAGGACGGTTCGGCCCCAGAGGTGCCCGCTCGCGGGTACGCCTATATGCCCATCGTGGCCGGTGGTACCGCCTTCATGTACAACCTGAAAATCGGCGGCAAACGAGTCACCAACCTACGGCTCAGCGGCGAGGTCATCACCAAGATCTTCACCGGGGTCATCACGAAGTGGAACGACCCGGCCATCGCGACCGACAACCCTGGGCTGGCCATGCCGGACAAGGGAATCGTCCCGGTCGTGCGCTCGGACGGTTCCGGCTCCACGGCGCAATTCACTCTCTGGATGTCCAAACAGCACCCGGCCCTCTGGAAAACGTTCTGCACCAAGGTCGGGCGCTCCGCTGACTGCGGCCTGACTTCACAGTTCCCCACCTTCGGCAGCGCCAAGGCACAGAGCGGATCCTCCGGCGTCGCCGGCTACGTGAGTCAGGACTACGGAGACGGCGCGATCACCTACGTCGAGTACTCGTATGCCAAGAACTCCGGTTTCCCGGTCGCCAAGGTGCTCAACGCGGCCGGCTACTACGTCGAACCCACGGCGAACTCGGTGGCTGTGGCGCTCCTGAAAGCCGCCATCAACACCACACCCGGACCGACCTACCTCACCCAGATTCTGGACGGCGTTTACAACAACGCCGACCCTCGCACCTACCCGCTCTCGAGTTACTCCTACATGATCGTGCCCACCGAGGTCGGCGGCGTCTTCACCGCGAAGAAGGGTTTGACCCTGGGCGCCTTCGCCAACTACATGCTCTGCGAGGGACAGCAGCAGGCCGCAGCCCTGGGCTACTCCCCGTTGCCGATGAACCTCGTGCTGGCCGGCTTCGACCAGATCAAGCGAGTCCCGGGCGCCGATGTCAGCGGCGTTGACATCAACAAGTGCCACAACCCGACGTTCAATGCCGGCGACTCTCCGTCGAGCAACCTGCTGGCCACCACCGCCCTCCAACCAGCCGCCTGCGACAAGGTCGGGGCCAACCAGTGCACCACCGGCACGGCCGGGGCGTTGGCCGACACTGCCGTGTCGGGCAGCGGCACGGGTGGTGGCGCGGCCGGCTCAGCCTCCGCGAAGACTGCAGCGGCGGCGACCGGAGGAACGGCGATAGCAGCCGTCGCCCTCGCCGATGCGGCCGCGCCCGTGTTCGACGAGAACGGCGCCCTCGTGTCAGCGGTCGGCACCGCTGCAACCGGCGTTGCCGGCACCGCAGTTGCCGCACCGTTCACCCTGGCCGAGACCGGCTGGGGCACTCAGCAGTCGGTCATGCTGCTCGCCGGCCTCCTGCTGCTGGCCGCCGCTGTGCTGCCGCCCGTGCTCGCCCGCCGGTTCACGCCCCGCGGCGCGAAAGCCGGCACCAAGTGAAGCGGCTCACGTTCGGCCCGAAAAACGCACTCTGGGCACGGGCCGGCGCCAGCGGAGTCGTGGTCGGCCTGATGGTGGGCGTCGGTGTCGCCGCGCTAGGCTCCCTCGCCCCCTCCGCGGCATCCGCTGACGCATCGACCGCTGTCACGGTCGCGTCGAGGGGCTTCGACCCCGATCTGGCAACCGCGCCCTTCCCTGATCTCAAGGTCACCGTCTCCCAGACCAAGGATCTCGTTTCCCAGGGCATCGTCGTGAACTGGAGCGGAGGAAAGAAATCCGTGCGACCAGATGGGAGCTCCGGAGGGGAGGACTTTCTCCAGATTGCGCAGTGCTGGGGAGACGACCCGACGGATTCCAGCCGTCCGGATCGCACGACGTGTCAATACGGAGGATTCCCCGGCAAGGTCGCGTCCACCCGCGACAACGCCGTGAGCCAGGAGAACGTGGCCACGCAGGACGCGCAGTACACGTCCCCGGCCAACGGATTCACGGTTCCCGCCTTCACCGCCATTCCCTACCGCGCATCAACGGGCGGGTCCATCGCCTCGGTGTTCGCGGACTCGGCCAACGTCCTCACGCATTACATCGTGGACCCCCTGACCGGCCTGGTGCAGAACGCCAATGGATCGCCGTCCGCGACCGGGGTGCCCCTGCCCGCCGGCGTGTCAGGCGTGGACCTGGCCACCAATGAGTTCTACACCCAGTACACGACGAATGAGGTGCCTTGGGCGGGCTCGAGCGACAGTGGCGACGGCTCCGTGAAATTCGAGGTGCAGACCGCCATGCAATCTCCGGGCCTCGGCTGCGGTATGCCCGTGACGGCCGCGAACGGCGCCGTCGCCGGCAAATCGTGCTGGCTCGTGGTCATCCCGCGCGGAAAAAACGACGCGGGGGAGTCCTACATCACCAAGTCCGGGCTGCTGTGGGATTCCTGGAAGCACAGCGTGGCCGTCAAGCTTGATTTCAAGCCCATCGGCCAACGCTGCTCCATCGGCTCGGCCGAGAAGCAGCTCTCCGGGAGCGAACTCGTCGCCGCGGCGATCGGGTCGTGGCAGCCCAACCTGTGCGCCGGTGCCTCCGGCTCCTCGTTCGTGCTCAGCACCGGCAACGAGGAAGAGGCGTTGGCCGCGGCAAGCCTGACGGCGCCGAGCCCGCTGGCCCTCACTTCGCGTCCGCTGCAAACCGCTGGGACGGATCCGGTCGCCTATGCGCCGATAGCCCTCAGCGGCGTCGCGGTTTCGTTCTCCATCGACCGCCGCGTGAAACCGGTGGGCGAAGTTCCTCAGGAATACAAGGACCGGAACACCGAGGCATTCACGTCACTGAACCTGACCCCGCGCCTGATCGCGAAGCTCCTCACGAACTCGTATCTGGACTCCCTGCCTTCCGGAGCGCCGACCACATCGGACTCCCTCAAATTCTTCGGCTACACCGACTCCGCACACCCGGGCTCGAACGCGCGCAACCTCACGGTCGACCCCGATTTCCTGGCGGTCAACGACGAGGAATGGAGGTACCAGGACCTGACCGGGCCGTCCCTGGGAGACATGCTCCTCCCTTCCGGACGATCCGACGAGGCCGAGCAACTGTGGCGGTACGTTCTCTCCGACCCGTCTGCCGTCGAATTCCTCAACGGAACGCCGGACGAGTGGGGGATGAAAGTCAACCCCTGGTCATCCACCGACGCCACCATCAACCCGTCGGGGACGGTCCTGGCCCTTCCGCGCACGAATTTTCCAAAGGCTGATCCGATGGAGCGGCCCGCCGCCGCTGTCGGCGCCGGCACAACGGCGGTGAACCTCGTCACCTGGCGCCCCTACACCAGTGACTTCGAGAACGGCGCGTATCTCACCCTGCGCGGCGACGGGCTGGAGCTCGGGGACTGGAACCCCACAAGCGTTCCGCCGAAGTTCGGCAAGAGCGTGCGAAGCCTGGTGGGCAACCAGCGCGTGCTGAGCGTCACCACCGCGGCCGCGGCCGCACGGTACCAGACGGTGACGGCGTCACTGCAGAACTCCGCGGGCAGCTTCGTGGCGCCGACGGCGGACTCCATGCTCGCGGCCTCCGCGGCGATGGTCCCCACCAGCGCCAACCCCAAGGTGCTCGAATATGACCCGGCGAACCCGAGCGCCAAGGCCGCGGCTACGGCGTACCCGATGACGATGCCGGTCTATGCCGCTCTGAATCCGCTGCAGACGGATGCCGCTCAGCGGGCGATCTACGCCAACCTGATCCGGTACGCGGTCGGGGCCGGCCAGATACCCGGCACGGAGATCGGGCAGCTGCCGCACGGCTACACCCCGCTCCCCAAGAGCTGGGTGGCCCAGGCGCTCGCCGCCGCGACCGTGATCGAGCAGGGCAGCAGCACGATCGTCCCAACGACCGTGCCGGAGACCGCCCCGGACGCCTACATCCCGACCCCGTCAAGCGACGGAACGGCCGCGTCCCAGGCCGAGGGCGCACTGGTGATGGCCGACGCCGCGGTCGACCCGGCTGGCGCGGGCGCCACGGACGCCGCGGGCACCGTCACCGGCCCCCTGGTGGCAAGGCCGACGCCCGCGGACCCGGTCGTCGGGCTGGTGCGCGCGGCGGTCCCGGCCGGGCTGCTCTCCGGCCTGCTCGCCGCCGGCGGCGTCCCCCTGATTTCGCGCGTTCGGAGACGATCCTGATGCGCGCCCGACTTGACGGTTCACACGGGGCTTCCGCCTCGAAGCGAAGCGCCGAGAAAGAGGGACCCGCCCGGGTTCGTCTCCTGCACCACACCCGAAAGGCACCCCAGTGAACACCAAGAAGATGATTGCGCTCTGCGCGACTGTCGGCGTGGCCATCTCCGGTCTTGTCATCGCGACCCCGGCCAACGCCGAGCCCGTCTCCAACAGCTACTCCATTGTCGGTTCCGACACCCTCGAGGACGTTGTCAGCGCCCTGGTCAACGGTTCCTCCCTCTCGGGAGCGTCCGTTCGGACGACGGCCAATGGGAACACCATCGGCTCCTTCGACGCGACCGGAACCCCCTACATCACGGCGAAAACCTCCGGCGTGCGTTTCGGCCGGCCGAATGGCTCGGGGGACGGCCGCACGGCCCTGCTCCGTTCCATTGACGGCGCCCCGTACACCTCCGGAACCGTCGGCGGGCCCGCGGGCGTCGTCATCACGGGCCAGGTCGACATCGCGCGTTCGTCCGGATCAGGCACTGTCGATCCGGCAGGCAGCCTGATTCAGGTGCCCTTCGGTCGAGACGCGATCGCCTACGCGTACGACAGCGGTTCGACGGCGGCCGGCATCAACACCATCGACACTGCGACCATGAAGAGCCTGTACACCTGCAGCGTCACCACTCTGGGCGGTGTCACGGTCACGCCCGTCATCCCGCAGGCCGGCTCCGGAACCCGCAAGGACTTCATGGCCAAGATCGGCGTCACGGACTCGACGCTGGGCTCCTGCGTCACCGTGGGTCAGGAGCATGACGCCTCCAACCTCGGCCTGAACGCCGTCATGCCCATGTCGGTGTCTCGCTGGGTCGCCATGAACACCGGGGCGAGCTTCCCCAAGAAAAAGGACACCACGGTTTTGGGCTCGCTTGTCGCCGGGGCCACCCCCGTCACGGGAACGGGTACCTCCATGGTTCCCAATGCGCCGTACTACGCCGACTCCCTGTGGGGACGCGACACGTACCTCGTCGTGCAGTACGCACGAGTCGACCCGTCGAACGCCGCGTACGACTCGACCCTGGCCGCAGTGCTCGATCCGACGAAGGGCCAGAGCCTGACCAACTCCCAGACGACTTTCGCCGCCAAGGCCGGTTCGCTGAAGAAGAAGTTCGGCATCCTGGCTCCCTCCACCACCACCGCCGTTCGCATCTCCAAGTGACCTACGTTCCAAGAACAGGACCTGTAACTACATGAAGCTCAATAAGAAGACGCGTTACGCCGCCGCCGGCGTCGTTTCCCTCGCCCTGGTTGCCGGGGCCTCGTCCGCGGCGAACGCCGCGCCGCAGATCAATGGTTCTGCCGCTCCCGTTTACATGTATGACACGAACGCGGCGCAGGTGCCGGATGGTCACGTCTGGGCATGGGATGACGAGCTCATCGGTTCGTCCACTCAGGGCGACATCAATGGCGAGTTCACTTGCCCGGCCGACAGCACGAACGTGTTCGCCTTCCTCGCCGCCCCCGGCACCGAGACGACTGTCCTCACTTGGAAGGCCTATGCGGGCCTCGGGTTCAATGGGGCCACGAAGAACGTGCTGAACCCCTTCCTCACACCGCTCTCACTCATCAACAACTCCCAGGGCGCGGCCAGGGCCGCCGGTGGTAACTACAGCCTCGGTCTCGCCTGCACGAAGTTTGACGGTGTCGCAGTGACAGCCGCTTTCTTCCGTTCGATCAGCGTCGTTCCGGTCACCGGCGCCTTCACGTTCCTGCCGCAGGCCGCTGTGGCGGCTCCGACGCCGACGCCCACTGCGACGCCGACTGCGACGCCGACTGCGACGCCGACTGCGACGCCGACTGCGACGCCGACTGCGACGCCGATAGCGACGCCGACGCCGACTGCGACGCCGAAGCCGACTGCGACGCCGACGCCGGGAGTGACGTCAGGCTCCTCGGACAGCTTCACGCCTGGCTCGTCGGGGACCCTGACGTCTGGCTCGTCGGATCGCCTTGGATCAACGACGAACCATGCTGACAAGGGGCTCGCGTCGACCGGAACGGCCAACACCCTGCCGTTCCTGGTCTCGGCCATGCTCGCCCTGGCGGCCGGAGCCGGCGTGATCATCGCGCGTCGTTTCCGCCGCGTAAAGAAGTAAACCGCACTCCGTACCACGGAAGGCCACGGGAACGAATGTCGTCCCGTGGCCTTCCGGCACGGGAGACGAGCGGGGACGGGAGCGTTTCCCCTTCGTTCGCCTCGCGTTCAGCACTCCGAAACCTCGAATGGACTAACTTGACTGTGCTCACATCCGCTGCCGCCCGCCGCCTACCGGCCGTGACCCTGACTGCAATGTCCTTGTTCCTCGGGCTGGCTTGGCTGGCCGTATTTCCGGCAAGCGCCCAAGCGGCCACGGATTCGCACGCGAGCAACAGCCACGACTTCCTCTACGTCAGCGGGCTCACCGTGCTCACCGAACCGACGATCGGGCCGGGCGGCGGGGACCTGGCCCTGGAGTTCACGATGAAGAACGTCAGCACTTCCCCGATCACCTCGAGCGTGCAGTTCCGGCTCGACAACGCGATCAACCAGCCCATCAAGACTCTCGACAAGGTCGAGGTCGCGAACCTCGCACCGGGGGAGACGCGCACCGTGACGGCGAACTTTAAAAGCGTCGGCCAGTGGACCTTCTATCGCGGCCATGTGACGATGACTCCGCCCGCGGACATTGACGGCACGGCCCTGTGGCCCTCGACCCGCGACTCGTTCACGCTCCTGCTGCCGTGGTTCCTCCTGGCGGTGCTCGTGCTCCTGGCCGCCCTCGTTCTGGCGGTGCGCCAGTTGCTTCGGCTGCGCCGGCTGGAACGACCGCTGCCCGGACTCGTACCCGGATACGGGACCGTCACATCGTGACGATCACCACAGCCCCCCGGCGGCTGAAGCTGCCAACGCCGCCGCGGCGGATGCCCCTGCCTCCACGCGCACCCGTGGTGTTGAGCGTCCGAGACCAGGCCGTTCGCACCGCGCTCACGATCGTTGCCGTGCTCATCTTCGGCTTTCTCGCCCACCTCACGATTTTCGGGCAGGTGCAGCACTTCGTGTCCCAGCAGCAGCTGACGAACTCCCTGCGGGCCGAACTCGCGCAGGGCACGGCGCCGGTCAGTGAGGGTACCGTGGACCGGGTTCTGCTGGCGGCGGGAGCCCCGGTGGCGCTGATCGACATCCCCGCGATCGGGGTGCACGAGGTGGTCGTCGAAGGAACCGACTCCGGCACCCTGCGGGCGGGACCGGGCCACCGCCGCGATACCGTACTGCCGGGCCAGGCGGGCTACAGCGTCATCATGGGCCGCGCAGCCGCCTATGGCGGACCTTTCGCCCGGTTGCAGGAGTTGCGACCGGGGCAGCAGTTCACGGTGATCACCGGCCAGGGCCGTCAGAAATTCTCCGTGCTCGGCGTTCGGTATGCGGGCGACCCGATGCCGGCTCCGCTCGGCGCGGGAAAGAGCCGCCTCGTCCTTGAGACGGCTCGCGGCCCGGCGTTTGTGCCGAGCGGGATCGCCCGGGTGGATGCTGAGCTCGTGTCGGAGACGAAACCCGCCGGCACGCGAGCGACCACGTTTGTGACCCTGCCTGCCGTCGACCGGGAGCTCGCCACCGACACCGAAACGGTCTGGGCGCTGGTGTTCGCCCTGCAGTTCCTGCTGCTGGTCGAGCTCGCCGCAGTGTGGGCCTACCGACGTGTCGGCCTCCGCAAGACCTGGACGGTTTTCCTTCCCGTCGTCACCGTGGGCGGCCTGTTCGTGGCCGACCAGGTGGTGCGCCTGCTTCCGAACCTGCTGTAGAAAAGATGGAGTCCATGAACGAGGAACTGACCAATGATGACCGCACGCAGGTGCTGCCGCTACCGACATCGCCACGGCAGCGGGACGGCCGGCTGCGCCCGCCGGCCCGCTCCGCCACCGACGCCGCGCCGACCGGGACGAGTCGCCTGTCCGTGCCGTGGCGTAAACGCCCGGCGGGCAAGGACCTGTCCCTGAACGCTTCCGGCCCTTCGGCCGTGCGGGATCCTGGCCCGTTGGCCACTCTGGAGGGCCGAAATGTGTCGGCCTGGTTCGGCGAACGCCAGGTGCTCGACCGGGTCAGCCTCACCATGCCCGCCGGAATCATCACCTCGCTGATCGGCCCCTCCGGCTGCGGCAAATCGACGTTCCTGCGCATCCTGAACCGTATGCACGAGCTGGTGCCCTCGGCGAGCCTGGCCGGCGAGGTGCTCCTCGACGGCGAGGACATCTACGACCCCGAACGCAAGCTGGTTGACGCCCGCAAGCACATCGGGATGGTGTTCCAGAAGCCCAACCCGTTCCCGGCAATGTCGATCTACGACAACGTCGTGGCCGGACTGACCCTCACCGGGCGGCGTGCCTCCGTTGACGAGAAGGACTTCCTCGTCGAGAGCTGCCTTACCAAAGCCGGCCTGTGGAAGGAGGTGCGCGACCGGCTGCGCGCCCCGGGCAGTGGCCTTTCGGGCGGGCAGCAGCAGCGCCTCTGCATTGCCCGCTCCCTCGCCGTCACCCCGCGGATCCTCCTGATGGACGAGCCATGCTCGGCCCTCGATCCCACCTCAACCCGCGTCATTGAGGAGACGATGCTCGAGCTGGCCCGCGAGGTCACCATCGTCATCGTGACCCACAACATGCAGCAGGCACAGCGGGTCTCCCAGAACTGCGCGTTTTTCCTCGCTGCCCAGGGGGCTCCCGGCGGGATCGTCGAGCACGGGCCCACCGACGCGATGTTTGGCAACCCGATCGACAGCCGCACGGCCGATTACGTCAACGGCCGGTTCGGGTAGTCCGGTATCAAGGCCCGGTGGGCGCACTAGAATTGATCATGACTTCCGATGGCTTTGCCGAGATCGAGCGCAAATTCGACGTCAATGCGGCCACCGTGCTGCCCGCCCTGCACGACCTCCCGGGCGTCACCCACGTCGAGCCGCCGGTCGAGCATGACCTCGACGCCCTGTACTACGACACCGACGACCTTGCCCTCGCGAACCGGCGGATGACGCTGCGCCGTCGCACCGGGGGAGACGACGCCGGCTGGCACCTCAAGTTGCCCGTGTCCGTCGACGAGCGCCGCGAAATGCGTGAGCCGCTGGGCAGCGACCCGGCGCAAATCCCGGAGCCTATTCTCAACCTGGTCAGGGTCTTCCTGCGTGGACGGGTGCTGGTGCCGGTGGTGCGCCTGCACACCCGCCGCGTCGTGCACCTCCTGGTCGGCAAGAACGAGCGGGTGCTCGCCGAGGTCTGTGACGACGAAGTGGAGGCCGAGCGGTTCGGCACCGGGGCCGGTGGTGCAGATGCGTTCCAGCAGAGCTGGCGCGAGTGGGAAGTCGAGCTCGTCAACGGCTCGAGGGCGCTGTTGGACGCAGCCCAGGAGCGGTTGTCTTCGGTCGGCGTCGAGCCGGCGACGAGCCCGTCCAAGCTCGCCCGGGCCCTGGGCGACCGGGCCCCCGTGCTCGGGGCGCCCGTCTCGTTCCGGCCGACCCGCAAGAGTTCGACCCGAACCGTGCTGCTCGCCTACCTGCACGAACAGGTCGAAGCCATCAGCGCGCAGGATGCTCGGGTGCGTGAGAACGACGTCGAGGCGGTGCACCGGATGCGGGTGGCCACCCGGCGCCTGCGCTCAGCCCTGGCCACCTACCGCGACTTCTTGGACACCGATGTCACGGCGCCGCTGCGCGTCGAACTGCGCTGGATCGCCGGGGTCCTCGGCGGGGCCAGGGACGCGCAGGTGATCCAGCAGCGCCTTGCGCACCGGCTGGCCGAGGAGCCGGAGAACCTCGTGGCCGGACCGGTGGTACAGCGCGTCGACGGCCACTTCGGCACGGTCATTCGTGCCGCCCGGGGCGATGCCCTGGCGGCGCTGAACTCCGACCGGTACTTCCGGCTGCTCGACAGCCTGGACGCGCTGCTGGCGTCACCGCCGCTGCTCCCGGACGCCGCTAAGCGCGCGGACCGGGTCATCCCCACGCTGATCCGGGCCGATTGGAAGAGGCTGCGGGCATCCGTGCGCACCGCTCGACTGACCCCCGCCGGTACCGCCCGGGACGCGGCGTTGCACGAGGCGCGGAAGCGGGCCAAGCGGCTGCGGTACGCGGCCGAGACGGCCGCCCCGCTGCGTCGCCGCCGCGCCACGCGGCTGGTGGCCGCCGCACGTCAGGTGCAGGACACGCTCGGCGACCACCAGGACAGCGTCGTCGCCCGCGGCGTGCTACTCAACCTCGGCATGGCCGCATTCCTGCACAGCGAGAACGCGTTCACCTATGGGCGGCTGCACGCCGTGGAACAGACCGGTGCCGCAGCGACCGAGGCGCGGTTCTTCCGTTCCTGGGCGGACTTCCCCTCCGCCTCCCTGAAAAAGTAGCCGGTCCCGGCGCGGATTCACTCCTCCACAATGCCTGTTTGATCAGGTTATCCACAGTGTGCACGGATGCCGGGGGAGTGTCGGTGGCCGCCTCTAGCGTGGTCCTCATGAAGCCGTCAGTGTTCGAAGAGCGAGAGGCCATGGGCCGGCATTTCGACGCGATCGCGGAGGCCGAGCGGGACATCGCCGTGGCCTTCGCCCGGCGGGCGGAACGGGTCGAGGATGCCCGCCGATTCGGGCAGGCCATCGCCCACCACAATGCCCGGGTGCCGGGTGCGCGGCGAGACGCACGTGAGGTCGCCGAACGGGAGTTCTCGAGCGAGCTGGCCTGCACGATCCGGGTGCCGCAGCGCACCGCGGAGAACCTGGTCGCCGAGAGCCGGGCCCTGGCCCAGGAACTCCCGGCGACCCGGGCGGCGCTGGCGGCGGGCGAGATCAGCTATCGGCACGCGCAGGTGGTGGTCAATCAGGCCTGGTCTGTGCCCGCGGAAGGGCGGGTGAAATTCGAAGCGGCCGTGTTGAAATCGGCG